>DATCKT010000275.1:0-16681 GCA_036562195.1 Limnochordales bacterium | reverse complement strand
GCAGGAGGAGATCTCCACGTACCGGCCGTAGCTGGGCATCCACACCTCGGGGTCGTACTTTTTGGCCGCGGCGAAGCCCACGTCGGCCGTGCACATCATGGTCACCCGGTAGGGCAGCCCCAGGCGCCGCAGGATGTCCTCAGCGTCGGCCACCAGCTTCTCCAGCTCCTCGTAGGAATCTTCGGGCCGCACGAACTTCACCAGCTCCACCTTGTCAAACTGGTGCTGGCGAATAAGCCCGCGGGTGTCGCGGCCATGCGCCCCCGCTTCCGCCCGGAAGCAGGCCGAGTAGGCCACGTAGTAGATGGGCAGCTGGTCGCCGTCCAGGATCTCGTCCCGGTGCAGGTTGGTCACCGGCACCTCCGCCGTCGGGATCATGTACAGGTCCGTCCCCTCGCAGCGGAACATGTCCTCGGCGAACTTGGGCAGCTGACCCGTGCCGGCCATGCTGGCGGCGTTGACCAAATACGGCGGCCAGATCTCCGTGTAGCCGTGCTCTTGGGTGTGGACGTCGATCATGAAGTTGATGAGCGCCCGCTCCAGGCGCGCCCCGGCCCCCCGGTACACCGCGAACCGGGCGCCGGTGATCTTGGCCGCCCGCTCGAAGTCCAGGATGCCCAGGCTGGTGCCGATGTCCCAGTGGGCCTTGGGCTCGAAACCGAATTGGCGGGGTTCGCCCCAGCGGCGCACCTCCACGTTGTCGGCCTCGCTCTCGCCGTAGGGCACCGACTCGTGGGGGATGTTGGGGATGACGAGGAGCAGCTGCTGCAGCCGATCCTCCACGTCCCGGATCTGGTCGTCCAGCTCCTTGATGCGGTCGCTGACGGCCCGCATGGAGCTGATGAGTTCGGAGGCGTCCTGTCCCGCCCGCTTGGCCCGGGCCACTTCCTCCGAAACCTGGTTGCGGCGGGCCTTGAGCTGCTCGACTTCGGTCACCAGCGCGCGGCGCCGCTCATCCAGCTCCAGCACTTCATCGATGGGCGCGTCTTCGCCCCGGCGGCGCATGGCCTCCCGCACCTTGTCGGGCTCGTTGCGGATCAGCTTGATGTCCAGCATGATGCAGGCCTCCCTGCCCAGGCTCGTCCAGCGGCCAGGGCCGCTCGCACACTTGGTTGGCGCTCACCCCTGGAAACCCGGCGCAAAACCAAGGGGCTCGCCCACGGAACCACCGTAGCAACAAAGGCTCTCGCTCGTCAAGGCAGCGTGTCCACCGCCCCTAACCGCCCGGGCTGCCCGGCAGGGTCCGCCCGCTCTGGTCCGGAGTCCTCGCGTGCCCCGGGCGCCGCGGGCGGCGGTGGCCCCGGCGCAGCCACGACGGGCGCATGCGGGCCAGGAACGCCCGGGTGCCCGCTTGCCGCCACCACTTCACCCAAAGGGGCAGGAAGTCGTCGGCGGTCACGGGCACCATCGGCTGGTAGACGGCGCGGGCAAACAGCCACAGGCCCACAAGCCGCAGCGCCGTGGACAGGGCGAACACGAGCGGGATGCCCGTCGCCGCGGCGATGTACCCTCCCACCAGCGGGCCGGCGGTCATCCCGAGGCCGACGGTGGTATTGTAGAGGGCGATGTAAGTGGTGCGGCGGGCCTGGGGCGCGAGGGCCAGCAGCAGGTTGAAGCTGGCCAGGTTGTAGCCCGCCCAAAAGAAGCCGCCCAGCCCGTTCACGGCGATGGCCAACGACGGCGCGGGGATGAGCAGCCACAATGCGGGCAGCGTCATTGCCCCGACGCCCGACACAATCATGACCCGTTTCTCGCCGAGGCGCTGCGAGAGCAGGCCCCAGTACCGCTGGGCCAGCACGGTGGTGGCGAAGTTGGTGGCGGTGACGATCCCCCACGCCGCCTCCGCCCCGCCCAGGTCTTGCACGAAGTACACGGCGAACAGCGGCGCGGGCAGGTGGACGGCGAAGGTCCACACCAGCGCCGTGTAGCAGTAGCGCATGAAGTTGGGCTCCCGGCGGAGGATCTCCAGCGACGCCGCCCACCGCCGGCGTCCGGGGCGGGTTTCCGCCGCGGCGACCCCAGCGGCTCCCCCCTGCTCCCGGCCTTGCCACGGCAGGTCGGGCATCTGGGTCATGTAGTAGCCGGCGATAGCGCCCATGATGACGGCGAAGGCGTAGACCAACTGGTAGCCGCCGGGTTCCCCGCCGGCCTCGACCAAAAGGCCCGCGAGCACCGTGGCCGCGAGCGCCGCTACGTTGACCAGGATGTTGCGGCTGGCGAAGTAGACGCCGCGCACCTGCCGCGGCACCAGGTCCGCCATGAGGGATGTCCAAGCGGGCTGCGCCATCCCCGCGACCGCGGCCCGCACGGCCACGGCCGCGAGGAGAATGTATACCGCCGCCGTCGGAGAAGGGCTGACCCACGGCAGGATCACCAGGGGCAACCACAGCAGGCGGCCGCCGATGGCACCGAACAGCATGATCTGTTTACGGCGCCCCAGCCGCTCGGTCAGCAGGGCCCACAGCACCTGCAGGGAGTTGGTCAGCAGGTTGGGCACCGCCGCGAGGAGCCCGATCTCGGCCGGCGTCGCCCCCAAAGCCAGCCCGTAGAGGGGGACGTACGTCGTCCCGGCGTTGTCGCTGGCGCTGGCGAAGGCGCCCTCCAGCGCGCTGGCCCGCATGGCTGCCCGGGCCGCTTCGGGGGATAACCTGGCCTTCACCCTGTTCACCGACCTCGTTCCAGAAGCCGTCTGGCCGATCCGTCGGCAAGCCCCCGCGCCGCCGCCGCACGGGCGGACGGCTCATTCGCTTCCTGCCCTTCGGTTGTTACACGCCCCCATAAAGCGGGTACGCCGCGCACAGGCGCGCCACCCGCTCGCGAGCCTCCGCCCGCACCGCTTCATCGTCGGGGTTGGACAGCACCTGGTCGATGATGTCCGCGATTTCTTCCATCTGGGGTTCTTTCATGCCTCGCGTCGTCACCGCGGGCGTGCCGATGCGCAGGCCGCTGCCCACCGCCGGTTTCTCCGTGTCGAAAGGAATCGTGTTCTTGTTGACGGTGATCATGACCTCGTCCAGCAGCGTCTCGGCCTTCTTGCCCGTCAAGCCCCGGGAGGTCTTCACGTCCACCAGCATCAGGTGGTTGTCGGTGCCGCCCGACACGAGGCGGAAGCCCCGGCTCATGAGCGCCGCGGCCAGCGCCTTGGCGTTGTTCACGATCTGGCGCTGGTAGCTGCGAAACTCGGGCGTGAGCGCCTCTTTGAGGGCCACCGCCTTGGCCGCGATGACGTGCATGAGCGGACCGCCCTGCACGCCGGGAAACACGGCCTTGTCCAGGTCCTTGGCGTACTGGGCCTTGCAAAAGATGAGCCCGCCCCGGGGGCCCCGCAGCGTCTTATGGGTCGTCGTCGTGACGTAGTCTGCGTATGGAATGGGGCTCGGGTGCAAGCCGGCGGCCACCAGGCCCGCGATGTGCGCCATGTCCACAAAGAGCAGCGCTCCAACGGCGTCGCAGATCTCCCGCAGCCGGGCGAAGTCGATGATCCGCGGGTAGGCGCTCGCGCCGGCCACGATCATCTTGGGCTTGACCTCACGGGCCTTCTTCTCCAGCTCGTCGTAGTCGATTTGCTCCGTCTTGGGATCGACACCGTAGTCCACGAACCGGTACAGCCGCCCCGACAGGTTGACGGGGTGGCCGTGGGTCAGATGGCCCCCGTGGGGCAACGCCATGCCCATCACCGTGTCGCCGGGTTCCAGGGCGGCGAAATAGACGGCCTGGTTGGCCTGGGAGCCCGAATGGGGCTGGACGTTGACGTGCTCGGCGCCGAAGAGCTCCTTGGCCCGGTCGATGGCCAGCTGCTCCACGACGTCCACGTACTGGCAGCCGCCGTAGTAGCGCCGCCCCGGGAGGCCTTCGGCGTACTTGTTGGTCAGCACCGACCCTTGCGCGGCCAGCACCGCCTCGCTGACGAAGTTCTCCGAGGCGATGAGCTCGATGTGGGTGTTCTGGCGCCGGCGTTCCGCCTCGATGGCGTCGGCGACCTCCGGGTCGACCACCCTTAAGATGTCCTGCATGGCGTGTGACTCCTTTCCGTTTTCCCGCCGGTCGTCCCGCCCATCGCCCCGCCGGCGCCGGCCCGGGCGCGGATGGCCGGGCTTGTGGCCCGGCCATCCGCCCAGCCCCATGACAAAGGGGGTCCGGCCGGACCCCCGTCGTCCCCCGTTGCGGCGGGCCCCTGCGGGCGCGCCTCACACCTGCGGCAACTGGGCCAGCGCCTGGGCGATGGCTTCCTCCGGCAGTTCGTAGTCCTGCAGGCGCCCCTCCAAGTAGGCGTCGTAGGCGGCCAAGTCGAAGTAGCCGTGCCCGCTCAGGCCAAAGAGGATCGTCCGCTCGCGGCCCTCTTCCTTGGCCTGCAGGGCCTCGTCGATGGCGGCCCGCACCGCGTGGGCCGACTCGGGCGCCGGCAGCAGGCCCTCCGTGCGGGCAAACTGCACCGCCGCTTCAAACACGGCCCGCTGTGGGTACGCCTTGGCCTCGATGAGCCCCAGCTCGTACAGGTGGGTGACCAGCGGCGCGGCGCCGTGGTAGCGCAGGCCGCCCGCGTGAATCCCCGGCGGCATGAAGCGGTGGCCGAGGGTGTTCATGTAGAGCAGCGGCGTCATCTGCGCCGTGTCGCCAAAGTCGTACGCGGCCGGCCCCCGGGTGAGCGACGGGCACGCGGTGGGCTCCACCGCCACCGCCCGCACGTTGCGGCCGGCGATGCGGTCGGCCACAAACGGGAACGCCAGCCCGCCGAAGTTGCTGCCGCCGCCGTGGCAACCGATGACCACGTCGGGGTAGTCGCCCACGAGGGCCAGCTGCTTCTTGGCTTCCAAGCCGATGATGGTCTGGTGCAGCAGCACGTGGTTGAGAACGCTGCCCAGGGAGTACTTGGTGTCCCCGTGGGTGGCGGCGTCCTCCACCGCCTCGCTGATGGCGATGCCGAGGCTGCCCATGGAATCCGGGTTCTCGGCCAGGATGCGCCGGCCGGCCTCGGTGCGGTCGCTGGGGCTGGCGATGACCTCCGCGCCCCAGACCTGCATGAGCGAACGGCGGTACGGCTTCTGGTGGTAGCTGATCTTGACCATGTAGACGGTGCACTCAAGCCCAAACAGCCGGCAGGCGAGGCTGAGGGCGCTTCCCCACTGCCCGGCGCCCGTTTCCGTGGCCAGCCGGCGCACGCCTTCCCGCTTGTTGTAGTAGGCTTGCACCACCGCGGTGTTGGGCTTGTGGCTGCCCGCGGGGCTGACGCCTTCATACTTGAAGTAAATCTTCGCCGGCGTGCCCAGGGCCTGCTCCAGGCGGCGCGCCCGGTAAAGCGGCGTCGGCCGCCACAGCCGATAGATATTCAGGACCTCCTCCGGAATATCTATCCAGCGCTTCCCGCTGACCTCCTGTTCGATGAGGGCCATCGGGAAAATGGGCGCGAGATCGTCCGGCCCCACGGGCCGCTTGGTGCCCGGATGCAGGGGCGGCCGCGGCGGCGTGGGCAGGTCCGCCACGATGTTGTACCACTGCCGCGGGATCTCGCTCTCGGGCAGGAGGATTTTGACGTCGCTCAACTCATCTCCGCTCCTCTCGTCTTTGCGGCCGGCGCTCCTGTCGTGTCGGCCGGTCGGCCGCTGACAGCGGCGGCTCGTGACCGTTGCCGCGGGCGAGCGCTATAACCCATGACCGCTTCAGGCGGTGAGCGTTGCAGCCGGTGACCGCAAAAGCCGGTGAGCGCAGCCGCATGCGGATGTCATTCGCCAGCCCCGCCGCCTCTCCTGCCCTGGCCGGCGCCCGCCGGACCCTCCGCGCGGGCGGAAAGCTCTGCCTACCAAACCATGATCGTACCGATGCCGTCATACAATTCAACGCCCGATGGAACGCCGCGGGTCTCCGCCGCCGGTGGGGCGCAGGAGCGCCTTTTGGAGGCGCGGCATGCCGAGAGGAGGGGACGGCATGGGCGATGAGGTGGGCCTGGTGCGGATGATGGCCGCGGTGCGCATCATCTCCTCCGCCATCGAGCTGGGCGCGGCGCTGCTCATGCTGCGCCTGGCCCGGATCGAGGAGGCGGTGCAAATCAACGCCGCCCTGGGCCTGGTCGGCCCGCTGGTTCTCGTCACCACGACACTGCTGGGCATCGTGGGTCTTGCGGGCAAAGTGCCGCTGACCCGGCTCGCGCTGATCGGCGCGGGCGTGCTGCTGGTGGTCCTGGGCGCCCGGCGCGGCGCGGCCGGGTGAGCCGGACGCCCCGGCTCGCTACGGCTGCCCGGGCACCCAGAGGCGGCTTTTGCGCGGCGGCTCCGGCGGCGGAGGCGGTGCGGCCAGGCCCGGTCCCCCGGGTCCCCCGGGCGCCCCGGCGGCCAGGCCCGCCTCCTCGGCGTCCAGTCCCAGCTCCTGCACGATCGCTTGCTGCACGGCCACCAAAAGCTGCGCCAGCGCGAGATCGGTCTCCAGCACAGCCCGCACGTAAGGGTTGTAGGCCACCGTCTCCATGCTGCGCTGGTAGCGCTCCTGCTCCGCCTGGGTGATCTCTTCCCCCGCCTGCGCCTTGCGCACCAGCTCGGCCTCCACGGCGCGCAGGTCGCGCAGCATGACCTGGGCGGCATGATGTTCGGCCAGATCTTCCCTGGCCTTCCGCCACGCCTTGTAGATGTCGGTTTCCTTGATGGCCGCGGCGAGGGCCGTCACCTTGGCCTTCAACTCCCCTTCCATCGCGCCCACCTTCCTGACGCCGTGCCGGCTACGGAACCGTTGTACCACCGGCGCCGGGGAAAAATCAAGCGGCGGTACCGGAGCTGGGTCAATCGCCGGCGGCTTCGTCCGCATGCGGTGCGAAGCCGCCGGACACAGACCCCAGCGCCTCAGTGACGGCCGAACACGAACCGCGAGAATGTTGCTAGGCTCACAATTCGCTCGGGACGTACGATCCGACCCCAGCCAACCAACATTTTCCAGTAACCCGCTGGCCGGTCCAGCGGCGCACGCAGCCTTGCGCCCGTGTACAGACCCGCCGCGCTTGCCCGGTTTCCCGCCGGTCCCTTTCGGCTGACCCCTTTGCACGCGGGGGCGGCTACCAGGAAACACCGCGCACGCGTCAAACTACCCGTCAAACGGAAGGCATGGTGACTCTCTATGACGACCGCGGCAGCAAACCGCTGGGCCCCCGTATGGGTCTACGGTTGCGTGGCGTTCTATACCGTAATTCACTACATGTCTCTGGTCGTGGTCCCTCTTTACCTCGCCCGGGAGGGCCTGAGCCCGGTGGTGCTCGGCATGATGGCGGCGGTGCCCGGGCTGCTCATGCTGCTTGTGCGCATGCCCGCGGGTGTCCTCATCGACCGGCGGGGCGCCGCCTGGGTGACGCTGGTGGCGGTGGCTTGCGCGGCCGGCGGGGGCCTTTTGCTCTTGGCGGCCGCGGCCCGCTGGCTGCCCACCCTGGTCGCCATTACCCTGGCGCAGGTCATGTTCGGCACGGCCCGGGCGGCCTTCTGGCCGGCCATCCGCACGTATATGACTTGGTGGGACTACCGCACCCGCGCCGCACGCTTCGGCACCCTCAACGTGTTTGAGGGCCTCGGCGGCGTGGGCGGGCCCATCATCACCGGCGTGCTGTTCGCGGCCACGGGGCCGGCGGGCACGGCCGCGGTCCTTACGCTCCTGGCCGCTCTGGGCGCGCTGGCCGCGTGGCGCATGCCTATGGTCCGGCCCCAGGGTGCGCCGCGGGGCGGCGCGGGCGCGGCGGCACGGGACGCAGGCAGCCAGCGGGCGCCTGCCGGCCAGCCGGCGCCGGCGGCAGCGTTGTCCGTGTGGCGGCTGCGGCCGGTCTATCTGGGTGCAGCGTGCGACTTCAGCGCCGCGTTGACGATGATCAGCCTCGCCTCCTTCCTGCCCGTGTACCTGCTGGTCGCGGGGCTGTCGGAGAGCCTGGTGGGCCTGGTGAGTTCCGCCCGGGGCCTCGCCTTTGCGGCCGCCGGGCCGCTGTACGACCGGTGGTTTCGGAAGGGCGGCTACCGGAGCGCGTGGATGGCCGGCATGGGCCTGACGGGTCTGGCCTTCATCGCGGTGCCGCTTTTCCGCCACCCCTTGCCGTTGACCCTCGCGATCGCCCTCATGGGCCTGGGCAGCGGGATCCTGCAGGTGCTGGGCATGGTGCTGGTGGCGGACTTCACGCCCCAACAGCAGCTGGGTCTGGCCACGGCCTATGCGGGCATGTTCCGCAGCGCCGGCGTCTTTGCCGTGCCGGCCGTGCTGGGCGTGGCGGTCGATCTGCTGGGCCTGGCCAGCGCCTTCTGGCTGCCCGGGGCGCCGCTTTTGGCCGCGGCGGCCGCCCACGGTCCCATCTTGCGCTGGGGCCTCGCGCAGATGAGCGGCGCGCCGGCGCCGGCGGGCTCGCCGGCGCCGCCCCGCTAGCCAGCCTTCCCCAATGTGCCAGGGGACAGATCCCAGAGGAAGCGGGCGGCGAGAGCACGAAAGAGGCGGCGACTGAAGCGCGGAAAGGGCGGATGCCCATTGGTGGAAGTGCTCGTGCTGGACGCCGGCTACGGGCTGTGCTTCCTCGACGGCCGGGTGCACGAAGTCAAACTCAATCTCGACGAACCGCTGGCCGGGCGGGTGCGCCGCCTCCTGGAGCAGAGCCGCGGCCCGGTCTGCCTCGCGCTGGATCTGGACCCGTCCGGCAAAGGGCGGGTTGTGGCCGTAGGTGGGCAGGCTTAGCGGGCCAGCTCGGCGTGGCGGGCTTCGCCGCGGCCGCGGGTTTCGTCGTTGGGCAGGGCTTCGTCGTGGCCGCGGGTGTCGTCGTTAGGCGGGTCTTGACCGCTGCGCCGGTCCTCATTGGCCCGGGCCCGCGCCGCCGCGCGGGCCTTCTCGCGGAGATAACGGTCGATGCCGGCCGCGGCCCTGCGCCCGGCGGCGATGGCGTGGATGACGGTGTTGGGACCCGTGACGCAGTCCCCGCCCGCGAAGACGCCCGGGCGGCTGGTGGCGCCGGTTTCCTCGTCGATGATGAGGCCGCCCCACGGCGTGGTGGCCAGCCGCGCCGTCTCGGCGATGAGGCTCTCCTGCTGGTAGCCGATGGCGGTGATGACCGTGTCCACGGGCAGCACGAACTCGCTGCCGGGGATGGGCACCGGCCGGGCTCGTCCCGAGTCGTCGGGCGCGGCCAGGCGCATGCGCACCAGCTCCACAGCCGCCACGCGGCCGTCGTCGCCCGCGATGAAGCGTTTGGGGTTGACCAGGTACATAAAGGTCACGCCCTCATGCTGGGCGTGCTCCACCTCGATGGGCCGCGACGGGCTTGAGGCCGCGTCGCGGCGGTACAGCACCATGACTTCCTCCGCGCCCAGCCGCCGGGCCGTGCGGGCCGCATCCATGGCCGTGTTCCCCGCGCCGATGACCGCCACCCTCCGTCCAACCACAGGCGGCTCCAGCCATGCATCGGGCAGCGCGCCCTTGAGGCGCCCCCGCAGGTTGACGGCGGCCTGGGTCCGCATGAGGAAGTCCTTTGCCGTCCACACGCCCGGCAGGTCCTCGCCCTCGATGCCGAGACGCGCCGGCTCGTTGGCGCCGACGCCGATGAAGATAGCTTCATACCCTTGGGCAAACAGCTCATCGACGGTCACGTCTTCGCCGACGGTGACGCCGGTGCGGATCTCGACGCCCATCTGCTGAAGGCGCCGCACCTCCGCGTCGATGACCTTCTGCGGCAGGACGAACTCGGGGATCCCGTAGGCCATGACGCCGCCGGGGACGGGCCAGCGCTCAAAGACGGTCACCGGGTACCCTTTGCGGGCGAGGAAGTGGGCCGCGGCCAGCCCCGCAGGCCCGGCGCCCACGATGGCCACCCGCTGCTCCCTTGGCTCGTAGTCGGGGTCCCGCCAGGCGATGCAATCGGGATCCTCCTCCAGGCGGGCGAGGGCGTAGTCGGCGAAGAACCGCTCGATGGCGCCGATTTTGATGGGGTCGCCCCGGTGGCTCATCACGCAGAAACCTTCGCACTGCTTCTCCCACGCGCAGACGCGGCCGGTGCAAGCCGGCAGGGCGTTGCGGGACCAATCCAGCTCGGCGGCGCCCAAGAGGTCGCCCTCGGCCACCCGGTACAGGAACTCCCGGATGGGGTTGTTGTTGGGACAGCCTTCCTCGCAGGCGGGCCGGGCGCACTGCAGGCAGCGCTCCGCCTCGGCCATGGCTTCCTCGAGGGTGTAGCCCAGGTTCACCTCGGCGAAACCGCACAGGCGCTCCTCCAGCGGCAACTGGTGTGCCGGCGTCTGCTCCCACCGCACGGTCCTGCTCATCCCAATCCCCCCTGTCCGACCATCCTGCTCCCCCGTACCGCCGGCCCGGTGTCCGCCGGGCACAGGCGTGCGCGACGCATACATGGCGCGCATCCTACCCTTACGTCATCGTGTCGGCCGGGACCTGTTGCTGCGGCGCGGGATGGGGCATCTGACGGCGTGATCAGGGCATTTGTCCTTCCGGGAACACTGTAGGTGTCGGGAGGAAGCGGTCGGCCCGCGGCTAATCCATGCAGCGCGGGCCCAATTGCGGCGCTGGGGGCGGTGGGCGTGGTCGTTCAGCGGGAAATGACCTTCCTTGAGTCGGTGGACTACATGTTTACCCGGGCTGCGTCCTTGCTGGACCTGCCGCCGGGGCTGGCCAATTGCATCCGGGACTGCAACGCCGTCTACCAGCTGCGGTTTCCGGTCAAGATCCGGGGCGAATACCGGATGTTCCGCGGCTGGCGGGCCGTGCACAGCCAGCACCGGTTGCCGGCCAAGGGCGGCATCCGCTACGCGCCCGGCGTCAGGCAGGAAGAGGTCGAAGCCCTGGCCGCGCTCATGTCCTACAAGTGCGCGGTGGTGGACGTGCCCTACGGCGGCGCGAAAGGGGCGCTGGACATCGACCCCCGGGAGTACACCGAGGAGGAGCTGGAGCACATCACCCGGCGCTTCGCCACCGAGCTCATCCGCAAGGCCGGCATCAGCCCCAGCACCGACGTGCCCGGGCCGGACATGGGCACCGGTCCCCGGGAGATGGCCTGGATCTACGACGTGTACCAGACGATGCGCCCCGACGACCTCAACGCCGTCGCGGTGGTCACGGGCAAGGACCCCGCCATGGGCGGCATCGCCGGGCGCCGGGAGGCCACCGGACGCGGGGTCGTCTACGCCATCCGGGAGTTCTTCCGCCACCCCGAGCACGTGCGCATGGCGGGGCTGGCCGGGGACCTGGACGGCAAGCGGGTGATCATCCAGGGCCTGGGCAATGTGGGCTACCACGCGGCCAAAATGCTGTCCGGGGAAGACGGCGCCAAGATCATCGGCATCATCGAGCGGGACGGCGCCCTGTACCACGAGCAGGGCCTCGACGTGGAAGCCGTCGCCCGCCACATGCGCGAGCACCGCGGGGTGGCCGGGTTTCCTGGCGCCACCTTTGTCCCGGACGGCCGGCGGATGCTCGAGGAAGAGTGCGACATCCTCATCCCGGCGGCTTTGGAGAACCAGATCACGGCAGAAAATGCGCCGCGGATTCAGGCCAAGTTGATTGCCGAGGCCGCCAACGGCCCGGTCACCGCCGAGGCCGACGACATCCTGCGGTTCCGCGGCAAGTTCATGATCCCCGACGTCTACGCCAACGCCGGCGGCGTCACGGTTTCGTACTTCGAATGGATCAAAAACCTGTCCCACATCCGCTTTCGCCGGCTCGAGCGCCGCCTCGAAGAGATGCGGGGCATTCAGGTGGCCGAGGCGCTGGAAGCCCTCACGGGGCGGGCGGTGACCGCGCCGGTGCGGCAGATGCTGACCCAAGCCGCGGACGAGCTGGACCTGGTGCGCTCCGGCTTGGACGACACCATGCGCTCCGCCTACCAGCAGATCTGGGACGTGGTGGAGAGCCGGCCGGGCGTGACGGACATGCGTACGGGGGCGTACGTTCTGGCCATCGAGAAGATCGCCCGGGCCCTGCTCGACCGGGGCATCTGGCCGTAGCAGAGGAGGTTTCATGCGTTGCCTGCGCCTTCGGGGGCTGCGCGCACGCCGCGCAACTATACGCCGCTGGTCGTCGCCATCTCCGCCGTCATCGTCGGGGTGGTGATGGTCCTTTACTTCTTCCGCGGGGAAACCGGCCGGGACCTGGGCTTTGACCTGACCGTCCTGCCCTTGGCCAACGCCATCTTCAACAGCTTCACCACCGTGTTTCTCGTGGCGGCCTACGTGGCCATCCGCCGCAAGCAGCGGGACACCCACCGCCGCTTCATCCTCGCGGCCTTCACCACCACGGCGCTGTTCCTCATCACGTACCTCGCCTACCACACGCTGGCGCCGTCCACGCCCTACGGCGGCGAAGGCTTCCTGCGCTACGTGTACTACTTCGTGCTCATCACCCACGTGGTGCTGGCGGCCGTCATCGTGCCGCTGGCCTTGTTCGCCCTGTTCACGGGCCTGAACCTGGAGGTGGCCCGCCACCGCCGCATCGCCCGCTGGGCCATGCCGCTGTGGCTGTACGTGAGCGTGACCGGGGTGCTGGTGTACGTGATGATCTCGCCGTACTATTGACCTTTCCAGCGAGAGCCCGCCGGCCCGCGGCCGGTTTGTTTCCGCGGCTGGATGCCCTCCGACCCCAGCGGGAATAATTTCCCCGCGCCGCCCTCATACTGACACTGTCCCACGGGGAAACCGGGGGTGTCAGGGCGTGCTCATCGTCTTTGTCCGGGTGATGATCCTCTACTTCACCCTCCTATTGTTTCTGCGGCTCTTGGGCAAGCGGCAGGTCACCACCTTGCAGCCCTACGAGCTGGTCACCCTTATCCTGTTTGCCGACGTGGCGGCCATCCCCATGACCAGCACGGGCACGCCGCTGGTCAACGGCCTGGTGGGCGTGTTTGCGCTGCTCGTGGCTTCCTTCACGGTTTCCTATGTCACGCTGAAGAGCACCCGGGCCCGCGCGCTCATCAGCGGCCGCCCGACGGTGGTGGTGGCCAACGGGCGCATCGTGGAAGAGGCCATGCACGAGCTGCGCTACAACGTCAACGACCTTTTGGAGCAGCTGCGCATCGGCGGCTACCCGTTCGTGGAGGACGTGGAGTTCGCCGTGCTGGAAACCAACGGCCAGCTGAGCATCATCCCCCGCTCCCAGCACCGGCCGGTGACGCCGGCGGACCTGGGAGTTTCGACTCGCTACGAAGGCTTGCCGACCCCGCTCATCGTAGACGGCGAGGTCGACCACCGCAACCTGGCGCGCATCGGCCTGGACATGGAATGGCTGCGGCAGCAGATGAGGGCGCACGGCGTGGACGACCCGCGCCGGGTCCTCTTCGCCGCCCTCGACACGCAGGGGCGGTTTTTCTGCCAGCCCAAGCGCAGCACACCGGCATGAGGCGGCGCCGGGCTTCGGAACGGGTCGCGGCTCGCTGGCCGGATCAGGGCGCGGGCGGGCGCTGACGAGTGCAGGCGTGGGGAGAGTGGCCGTGAAGCGGACGCAGGTCAGCGACCTGATCTTCTGGACGCTCTGGATCTTTACGGCCCTGTGCGTGACCGCAGGGTACGGGCTAATCCGCGAGCAAGAAGCGCTGGCCCGGGACGTGGCCGGCTACCTGGACCGGGCCGAGCAGGCGCTGTCCGCCGGGGACTGGGCCGCCTTTGAGCAGGCGGTGGCCCAGGCCCGCACCGCGTGGGAAGACGCCCGTCCGTGGCTGTCGTTCTTCACGGACCACGACCCCGTGCATGAGATCTCGGACACGCTCCTGGAAGCGCAGGCACTGGCCCGGGCGCAGGATCCCGCCGCCTGGGGCCCGCTGCTTGTGGCCCGGGAACGCATCCTCATCCTCCCAGAGCGGGAGCGGCTGCTCATGCGGAACCTGTTTTGAACCACCGCTCCCGGCGGTGATGGAGGGGGACCGCCGGTCCCCCTTCAGCACGCCGCTCAGGTGAAGCCTGATCTCGATACGGAGCCCCCTGTGGAGCCGCTGCCCGATGAGCCGCCCGCGGTCGTGAACCGGTAACGGCCGAAAAGCTCCTTCAGCTCGCCCTTGCCGCAGGCGGGGCACACGACGTCCTTCTTGGCCTCCCAGGACGTTTTCACCTCAAACTCGTGCCCGCACGCGGTGCAGCGGAAGGCGTAAGCAGGCATGCTTTCCTCTCCCCCCTTTCCCCCCAGTGCCGGCCGGCGTGCGCCTGGCGGTGCGGCTGGCGGGTCTTCCCCGGTCCGCCGCGGCGCTGATCACCGCCTGCTTCACCGGCGTGCGCCGCACATCGCCGGCGGCCAACACCCCGGGAACCGGGGTGGCCATTGCCGGCCGGCATTATCGTCCATCGTCGAACGGCGATTTTCTAGCCGCAAAGCAACAACGCGCCGCAGACGCGGCAAGGCGACGCCCTCTACAGCCCCAAGGGCCTGCCCACCATTTCCCGCACCAATTCACACACCGCGGCGCACCGCTCGCGGTTGACCCGGTAGCAGGTGGCCGGCCCCCGCTCCTCGCCTTCGATGAGGCCCGCTTCCCGCAAGATACGCAGGTGGTGCGAAACGGTGGACTGGGCCAGGCCCAACAGCTCCACGAGATCGCCGCAGTAGGACCCTTCGCGGCCCAGACGGCGGAGGATGCGGATGCGCACCGGGTGGGCCAGGGCGCGGGCGACCAGGGCCAGTTCCTCGTCCCGCTCGTCCGCGGCCCACGCGGCCGCGGCGGGTTCGCCGGCCGCAGCACCGGCAGCCGGCGCTTCGATCTTGTCCCCCTTGGCGGTGGTCATCATGGCCGCTCCTCCCCTGCTCCCCCGCGTCGGCATCCGGCTGGGTGGCTCTTTATCGACTATCGGCGATGATGAATTTACCACCCGGGCCGCGCCCTGTCAACCTTTGGCCACCGGGTTGCCGGGGTGGGCGCACCAGTCGCTCCAGCCGCCCACATAGAGCCGGGGCTGCACCGGCAGGCCCGCGTGGGCCACGGCCAGGATGTTGACGCACGCCGTGACCCCCGACCCGCAGTACATGACCACAGGCTCCTGTCCCGCCAGGTCCCCGAACCGCTGGGCCAGCTCCTGCGGGCTGCGCCAGCGGCCGTCGGTGCCGATGTTGCCCATCCACGGCAGGTTGCGGGCGCCCGGGATGTGCCCGGCCACCGGGTCGAGCGGCTCCACTTCGCCCCGGTACCGTTCCGGCGCGCGGGCGTCCACAAGGGCCCCCCGCCCTTCCTCCACCAGCCGGCGCACGTCCTCCATGGACGCCACCATCTCCGGCCGCACCAACGGCACGAAGCGGCGCTTGGGCCGCTCGGGGATCTCGGCCGTCACGGGCAGCCCCGCCTTGCGCCAGGCGCTGAAGCCGCCGTCCAGCACCACGACCGCGTCGTGGCCCAGCCAGCGCAAAAGCCACCACATGCGGGCCGCGATGCTTCCGTGGTGATCGTCGTAGCACACCACCGTGACCCCCGCGCCGATGCCGGCCTGCTCCAGCTTGTGGCACAGCTCGTCCACGTCGGGCAGCGGGTGGCGGCCGCCCGGCGTGCGGGCGGGGGCGGAAAGATCCTGATCCAGGTCGAAGTACACGGCGCCGGGGATGTGGGCCTCGGCGTAGGCTTGCCGGCCGGCGGCCGGGTTGGCCAGGTCAAAGCGGCAGTCGGCCACCACGATGTCCGGATTCTCAAGGCGCGCCGCCAGCCACTCCGGGGCCACGAGCACTTGCGACCGCTGGGTCATACGACCCCCTCCTTTGCGCTAGCGTGATGCCCGCGTTCCATTTCGCCGCCGGGCGCGGGATTCCGGCTGCGCCGGGCTCCCCTCATGCGCCTCCGGTTTCTCCATATTAACCCGCGTACCCCCAACCTGGATGGGCCCCGAGCCGCCTCCGTCCCGCTTTGCGGCCGGCCCGGGCCGCTGCCCGTGCACGTACGCGGCCACCAGGGCCGCGATGCCGCTCGCGAAGTGGACGACCATCACCCAGGGCGCGGTTTCCGTAAGCCGCATGTTGTACAGGCCGGAGGCCAAGGCCAAGGGGTAGGCGACAGACAGCGCAAATCCCGAGCGGGTCGACTCGCCCAATCCACGGGCTCTCCAGGCGGGTATGCCGTGCCCGATGGCCGCCGCGGCGAAGGGCACCGCTACGGCCAAGCTTATCCAGCCGTGGAGCCGATGCACGTGCGGATAGACGGGATATATCAACAGCGAAACCGGGGGAACCGACAGCAAGACGCCCGTACCGGCCGAGAGCAGTGTGGCCCAGGCCAAAAGCCGCAGCCAACGGCGTCCGGACCTCCTCACCAACCCTCACCCCCGGCCCTGCCTGTCGGGATGACGACGCGAAGCGCGGCTCGGAAGAGCTCGAGCGGGGCGCCGCACGGCAGGCCTGCGGCAGCGCCGCCCGCATGAAAAAAACGCCTGCCGGAACGGGTCCGGGAGGCGTGGTTGGTGGAGCCGAGCGGGATCGAACCGCCGACCTCCTGCGTGCAAAGCAGGCGCTCTCCCAGCTGAGCTACGGCCCCTCGTGGTGGTGGGCTTAGGTGGATTCGAACCACCGACCTCACCCTTATCAGGGGTGCGCTCTAACCTACTGAGCTATAAGCCCACGAGAGCCGGCCTGGCCGGCCGGTCCCTCAAAACTAAACAGCGTGACTGAGCAGGTGGAGGGTGCGCTTGAACTCCTTAGAAAGGAGGTGATCCAGCCGCACCTTCCGATACGGCTACCTTGTTACGACTTCACCCCAATCACCGGCCCCACCTTCGACGGC
>DATCKT010000241.1:0-1558 GCA_036562195.1 Limnochordales bacterium | reverse complement strand
AGCTCAGCCTGGGCCCAGTCCAAGTCCGTGATCAACCCGGCCTCATACCGCCGCCGCGCCACGTCGTGGGCGGCCACCGCCAGTTCGTAGTCGACCGCCGCCGTCTCCAGGCGCCGGGCGGCGTCCGACAAGGCATAGTAGGCCGTTTGCACGCTGTTCCGGAACGACCGCTCGGCCTGCGCGGCGCTCATCTCCGCGATGCGGTACTCGTTTTCGGCCTTCTCCAGCTGCAGCGGGGCCGGGTCCTGCACCCGCAGCGCCTCCAGGTCCATGGCCGCGATGCGCAGGTTGGCGCGGCGCTCCCACACGGCGAAAGCATTTTCCTCCGCATACGCCAGGGTCTGCTGGAAGTCCCACGTCCAAGGCACGGGCGTGGGTTCGTCCACCAGCAAAAGCTCCGTCTCCTCGGGCAGTCCCAAGCGCTGCAGCAGCGCCCGCCGGCGGTTCTCCATGTTGCGCTCGGCCGTGGCCAAGGAAAGCTCGAGCCCCGCGACGCGGTTTTCCTCCCGCCGCTCCTCCTGGGCGTGGCGTTCGCCGATGCGCACCAATTCCCGCACGATGGCCAGCTGTTCGCGAGCCATCTCCAGCTGCCGGCGGGCGATGTCCACCTGGCGTTGCGCCTGCTTGAGGTCCAGGTAATCGCGGAAGACGTTGATCACCAGCGAGCGCCGGGCCGAACGGTAGTCGTTTTCCGCCCGCCGCTCCTCAAGCTCCTGGCGGAGCCGGTCGTACGCGCTGACCGGACCGCTGGCTTGGGCGATGCGGCTGTCGATGCGGGCGTTCTCCCACTCAAGCCGCGCGATGGCGTGCTCAAGATCGTACGCAAGGGCCAGATCCACGGCCTCCGCCAAGGTGAGGGCCATGGGTTGCGAGGCGGTTTCTTGAGCCATCGCCCATCCGGGCGCTGCCCACACGACCAGGCCCAGCACCGCGGCCGCCACGAGGGGGACGATGACGCGACGCTCCCGAAACCGCACCGGTCGGGCAGGCACAGCACAGGACATGGAACACGCTCCTCTCTGCCGTCGGGCACATGGAATGCAGCTCGCATGCAGTTCAGGCGCCCGGACGCTCCCCCACGGCCTGCAGGCGGCACCGCCGGGCGGACAGCCCCTGGCGGGCCGTCCTATCGAGAGTATAGACGCTTTCCGCTGGAAAACGGTTCAGCAATTTCCTGGGATGGCGCAGACACGGCAAGCCCGGCGGGACGGGCACGTGAGGCGGGTCTTCCTCGCGTGGCCATCTTTTTCCTCCGGCGCCTCCGGAGGCGTGCTTCGCGCTCGGGGCCACTGCCGGCGCGACGAGGGCGCGGCAGCGGCCCCTCCGCCACAAGTGCGGACGTCGAACCCCAATAGGTCTAAAAGTCGGGGTCGAACTCCAGGTTGTTCAAAATCCGCTCGGCCTCGGCCTGCGTGAGGTCGCCCACCACAAGGAACAAGTACCCTTCGCGCACCGCCCCCATCACCAGCACCTCGGCGCCGCGGCCGTCCGACACCCGCCGGGCCACGCCCGCCAGGGGCGACGCCTCCGTCTCCTCCCCGGCGCGCACCTGGAACAC
>DATCKT010000238.1:0-2794 GCA_036562195.1 Limnochordales bacterium | reverse complement strand
CTTCATGGGCCAGGCCTTCTCCCACAACGGCCAGGCTGCCGGTTTTGAGGCGGCCACGGGCACGGGGGATTTCGTGGCCTTCGTGGTGCTGGGTGGCGTCCTTGTACGGCTTTGGCATCGCCTACGCAGGGGTGGTGCTGTACGCCCGGGACGCCAACACCCTGACGGATGTGGGCAGCTTCCTTGTGGAAGTGGTCTCGGGCCTCAACTATCCCATCACGTCGCTGCCGCGGGCGCTGATGATTCTGGGCCTGACGCTGCCCATCACCTACGGCGTGGACGCCATGCGCGCCCTGGTGCTGGGCACCCGGCCCCTGGTGGCCGTGCCGGTGTCCGTGGCGGTCGTGTTGGTCTCCATGGCGGCGTTTCTGGTGGTGGGACGGCGGGTGTTTGACCGCGTTGACGCCCGGGTGCGGGCCATGGGCACGCTGGGCAGCCATTGATCACCTCCTGCCGGCCGCTGCTAGAGAAACCGTGGCATCGGCTCAAGCCCTGCACCCTGCGGCGTGAACCTCCTTTCGCTTTGCCCCACGGAGAAGCATCCAGAATCTTTGCAAGGGAAGGATAGCGGACCGTTGCCACGGAAGGATGCGGAATAGTCGCAAAGAATTAACGGATCCGCGTGGAGGAGTCAGCGGGGGCGCATTGCCGGGGACGGAGCGGGCGCGAGCACACGAATGGGGGCGGACCGCATGGGGGGCAATGAGCGCCTAGACGCGCTCAAGGAACTACAGCGCCTCAAGGAGCAGGAGAAGCGGACGGACCGGCTCCGCTGGCGCGGTCTGTGGCTGGCCGCCATCGCCGCGTTTGTGGTCTTGTGGGCGCTGTTCTTCCGGGGCAACTGACCGGCGCCTGATATAGAGCCTTCGACATCCAGCCTTTGAGGTTGGGCCTTGGATGCCATCCAGCGGCGGCCTCCGCCGCTGGTTTCCCGCCGGCGTCCGTTCTGTCCGGTGGGCCCCGGGGCGCGTCCGTCCGGTCCTGGGGCCCTGGCTGCGCCAGTCCCGTCCGCCCGGCCCTGGCTGCGGCAGGGCCGTCCGGGTTGTCCCCGGCTGGGGCGGTCCCGAACGGCGGCTGAGACGGCCCGCGTTGCAGCCGACCCGTGCGGTAGGCAGGCCTCACGCCGGTCCCCGCCGGGACTAGTCCTTGTACGGGTCGTACTCGTCCATCCCCGCCATGGCAACGCCGATGGGCCTTAGGACGTGCAGGACGTCGAAGGTCTCGGCGTGGGCGTTGAGGACTTCCTGCAGCTTGCGGTAGACCCCCGGCGCCTCATCGGGCCCCCCGCCCCGCAGCTCAATGCCCAGCTCCTTCATCTGCTTCATTACGGTTTCCATGGAGATGGCGCCGCCCACGCGCACGCGCTTGCCCTTGACCCGCTTCCAGCGGCCGGCCGCCTGGGTGCGGCTCATGATGCGCCCCGCGCCGTGCACGGTGCTGTAGAGGGCCATGCGGGCGACGGGCGTGTCCTTGCCCCGCACCACCACGGAGATGTCCCCCATGCTGCCGCCGATGAAACTCAGCTGCCCCGGGTGGCAGGGGGTGGCGCCCTTGCGGACCACGATGACTTTCTCGCCTTGGTGCTCCTCTTCCCAGGCGAAGTTGTGGTGGTTGTGCACCGAGAAGGTGGCCTCGGCCTCGAGAATTTGTAGCACTTGGTCGACCACCACGTCCCGCCCGGCGTAGGCGTAGCGGCCCGCCAGCTGCATGGCCGCGTGGTACGCCTGACCCAGCTCGGTGTCCAGGCGCAGGAGCGTCGGCGGGTGGTCCATGGACTCGCCGCCCGTGGGCGCGTCGAAGGGCTTGCCGTGGGCCAGGTTTAGAAACCCGCTGGCCGTCTTGTGGCCGAAGCCCCGGGAGCCAAAATGGACGGCCACCCACAGATCGCCCGTGGCGGGCTCCTCCAACAGGTCCACGTAGTGGTTGCCCGCGCCCACCGTACCCAGCTGCTGGTACGCCAAGGTCTTAAGGGCGCGCACGCCCGGGTGCACGTCCCAGCGGGGGTCGTCAAAGATCGGGTGGTCGATGGGCTTGGGGTTCTTGCGCCCGATGCCGAAGCTGATCTCGCTGAAGATCCGGTCCATGAGCTTGGGCAGGCGCTTGCGGATGTCGGCCACCTTGAGGTTGGTGCGCACCGCCTTGTTGCCGCACCCGATGTCGAAACCGACGCCCGACGGCGAGGTCAGCCCCCGGTAGGCCACCACGCCGCCGATGGGCATGGAGTAGCCCTTGTGGGCGTCGGCGCACAGCACGGCGCCCAGGGTTTCCGGCGGCGCAGCGCAGCGGCGGATTTGCGCGATGGTGTCCGCGTCGGGTTCGCCGAAGATGACGATGTTGCCGTCCAGAATGCGGTGAGAACGCGTGCCCGCAAAAGCCCCGGTGCCCATCGGGGCGCACCTCCCGTGGTGCTGGCCGGTCGGATCCTCTGGGCCCGATCGGGCCGCCATCTATAGCAACCGGCATCGGCTCCATCTTACCATACGGACGCCCTTCGCGGGCTCAGGCACGTTGAACCGGCGCGCAAAAGCACGACGTTCGTCAATTGCGGCCGTCCCGCGGCTGCGGATACAATTGGGACGAGCCTCGGGGCGGACGCCGTACCCCGCGCGTTGCCGGGCGGGCCGCCCGAGGTCCATGACCGGAGGCGGTGGAGGGCGTGCCGTTTCACATCGTGCTGGTGGAACCCGAGATCGCAGCCAACGCCGGCAACATCGCGCGCACGTGCGCATGTACGGGGATGACCCTGCACCTGGTGCACCCGCTCGGTTTCGCCACCGACGACCGCACCTTGCAC
>DATCKT010000196.1:0-15782 GCA_036562195.1 Limnochordales bacterium | reverse complement strand
CGCCACTCCACCGCGCGGGCCAGCAGGTAGACGGCCAGCACAAGGAGGGTGGCGAGAAACAGCACGCCCGCCACCGACCCGTGCACGAGCCGGTAGAAGGGCAGCACAAAGATGTAGAAGCCGACGTCCCGTCCAAAGAGGGGGTCCGCGATCCCGAAGGGCACCCGGTACCAAAACCGGGCGACCACGGGCCAGTTTTGGGCGATGGCCTCCGAGGCCAACAGGCCCAGCACGATGCTGGCGCCCAAGAGCACCCGCCGCATCACTCGCCAGGTCAAAAACACCGGTACCTGGCCTTGAAACCGGAACATGGCCTGTGCCAGGGCCGCCTGGGTGATCCGCAGGTTGCCGTAGAGGATCAGGGTAAACACCAGCGCCCCCAGCACGCGCACCGCCCACGGCCACACGAGCAGCCGCACGAATACGCCGGTGTGTCCGAGTTCCGCGAACCACCACCAGTCGGTGACCAGGTGGGCCGAGGCCAGCACCACGGCCAAAAGCAGCGCAGCCGCCCCGATGACAAGCCAAAAGATCCGGCGGGTCGTCTCCATCCTCACGCTCCTTCCCCGCTACTGCCGCCGGCGGGTCGCTTCCTCCAGCAACGCGGTCAAGTCGTCCGCGTTGAAGCGGTACACTTCCGAACAGAAGTGGCACACCAGTTCCGCGGAACCGTCGGTGGTGAGGATGTCCCGCAGCTCGTCTTCGCCCAGGGCCACCAAAGCCCGCTCAAACCGCTCCCGGGAGCAGCTGCAGGCGAACCGGACCGGCATGCGCCGCAGCACCTGCACGTCCAGCTCGCCCGCGGCCAGCCGGACAAGCCCCTCCGCACCGACGCCGTCGTCAATGGCGCCCGACACCGGGGGCAGGCGCCGCGCCCGGGATTCCAACACGTCGAGGACGTCCTCGGCGGCCCCCGGCATCACCTGCAACAGGAGGCCTCCCGCCGCCCGCACCCGGTGATCGGGGCTCACCAGGACGCCCACGGCCACCACCGACGGGGTTTGCTCCGAGTGCATGAAGTAGTAGGCGAAGTCCTCGCCGATCTCGCCGCTGACCAGGGGGACGAAACCGCGGTATGGCTCCTTGAGGCCCAGGTCCCGGATGACGTAGAGTTGCCCCCGCCCGACGGCGCCGGCCACATCCAGCTTGCCGTTGGCGTTGGCGGGCAGGTCCACATGCGGGTTGCCCACATAGCCCCGCAGGCGGCCTTCCGCATCCGCTTGCGTGTGGATGGACTTGATGGGCCCGTCGCCCACGATCTCCACGTACACCTTCTGAGGCGGCTTGAGCATCGCGCCCAGAAACGCGGTGACCGTCAAGGTGCGGCCCAAGGCCGCGGCAGCCGTCGGGTACAAGTCGTGCCGCCAGCGCGCCTCCTCCACCGTGCGGGTGGTGACAGCGGCCAGCGCCCGCACCTGCCCGTCGGCCAACAAGGCCTGCACCAGGACGTCACCGTTGCCGTACCCCTCCATCGGCGCCGATCACCTCCCGCGGCTTGCTGCCCTGGTACGGGCCGACGATGCCCCGCACCTCCATCATGTCGATGAGGCGCGCGGCGCGGGAGTAGCCGATGCGGAATCGGCGCTGCAGCATGGAGACCGACGCCTGGCCCGCTTCTCGCACCAGGCGCACGGCGTCCTCGAACAGCTCGTCGTCCATTTCCTCCTCGGCGTCCGCCCCTTGCGCAGGCGTCGTCAGCACGGCCTCGATGTACTGCGGCTCGCCTTGGCTGCGCCACGCCTCGGCCAGCGCTTCCACTTCCTGGTCCGAGATCCACGCCCCCTGGGCGCGGATGGGTTTCGGTGCGCCCATCGGATAAAACAGCATGTCGCCCTTGCCCAAAAGCCGCTCGGCGCCGGCCATGTCCAGAATCGTGCGGGAATCCACCTGGGAGCTGACCGCGAACGCGATCCGCGAGGGCACGTTGGCCTTGATCAGGCCCGTGATGACATCCACCGACGGCCGCTGCGTCGCGATGATGAGGTAGATGCCGGCGGCCCGGGCCATCTGGGCCAAGCGGCAAATGCTGTCCTCCACGTCGGCCGCGGCCACCAGCATCAGGTCGGCCAGCTCGTCGATGATCACCACAAGATACGGCAAAAACGGCTCCGCACCCTCGGGTTTCTTCGGGCTGCGGTTGTAGGCGTCCAGGTTGCGGGCCCCGGTTTCCGACAGGAGCTTGTAGCGGCGCTCCATCTCCTTGACCGCCCAGCGCAGCGCTCCGGCGGCCTGGCGCGGGTCGGTGACCACCGGCGCGATGAGGTGCGGGATGCCGTCGTAGACCGACAGCTCCACCCGCTTGGGGTCGATCATCATCATCTTCACTTCGTCGGGCCGCGCCTTGAAGAGGAGGCTCGCGATGATGCTGTTCAAGCACACGCTCTTGCCCGAACCCGTGGCCCCGGCGATGAGCAGGTGCAAGATCTTGGTCAAATCGGCCACCAAGGGCTTGCCGGCGATGTCCTTGCCCAGCGCAATGGTAAGGCGGGACGGGGAGCTCACGAACTCCTCGCTCTCCAGGATCTCCCGCAGGAACACGGGGCTTGTCTCCCGGTTGGGCACCTCGATGCCCACCACCGACTTGACCGGCACCGGCGCCTCCACCCGCACGCCGGCCGCCGCCAAGGCCAGGGAGATGTCGTCGGCCAGCCCGACGATGCGGCTCACCTTGATGCCCGGCGGGGGCTGCACCTCGTAGCGGGTGACCACCGGGCCCCGGCTGACGCTGACGACGCGCGCTTGGATGCCAAAGCTGGCCAAAGTCTCCTCCAACAGCTGCGACTGATCCTCGTTGTCGGTCGCCCGCGGGCGCCGGACCGGCTTAGGACGGGCCAGGATGGACACGGACGGGATGGCGAATTCGCCGGAGCCGCCGGGCCGCGGGCCGGGCTCGCCGCCGCGGGCCTTGGCCCGCGGGCGCGGCGACGCCGAGGGCTCGTCCTCAGAAGTCTCCAGGATCACGGGCCGGGGCGCGTCCCCTTTTGGGAGCGACGTTTCCCGCAACGGGACCGGCTCCTCGCTGGGCGCCGGCACCTTCTCCCGCCGGCGCATCAGTCCCCTGCGCCCCACCCGGCGCACCCGCTCGCCGGCCGCGGCCGCGGTGTCGGCCACCCTGCCGGCCAGCTCCCGCAGGGACGTGTCGGCCACCAGGATCCAGGCCACCGCCACCAGCGCCGCGCCGGCCACGGCGGTACCCAACGGCCCCAGCGCCTCCATGACGACGGCGGCCAGGGCTCCCCCGACGACACCTCCAGCCTCGGTGCGCACGGGCGAAGCCATCTGCTCGCGGACGCTCCAGGAAACCGGCCAGCTGGACCCAAGCCGCAACAGGTGCAGCGCGGTGGCCGCCACCGCCCACAGCAGGAGGAACCCGCTCAGGCGGCGCCCCACCGCCCAATCCCATGGGCGGCGGAACAAGGCGATGCCGAGCCATGCCACGATCAGGGCGATCCCCGTCGCGGCATGGCCGCTCACGGTGCGCAGTCCCAGCGACAGCTGCCGGCCCGCCTCCCCTGTGGCGGCGGTGTGCAGGCTCAAGAGGCAAAATACGCCTAAGGCGATGAGAAACGTGGCGGCGATTTCACGGCTTCGCCCCACAGGAACGCACCTCCCGTCCAGAAGGGTTCGGGAAAGCCCTGGCAAGTCCTGCCCTTGGGCGCCCTAGAGACCGATCACGGCCGCCATGCGCCCGGTCCGGCCGCCCGACCCCCGGTGGGAGAAACACTGGTCCATGCGGCAGCGGGTGCACACCTCCGCGGTGAGAATCTGGCGGGCCGGCACCCCGGCGCTTTCCAGCAGCCGGCGGTTGGCGGCCGGCAGGTCCAGGTACAGCCTCCCTTCCCGGGACTGCACCAAGCCGCCGCCCCACCCCGCGAACCGGTCGGCTACGTCCGCGCCCACCTCGTAGCAGCACGGCCCGATGCTGGGCCCCAGGGCCGCCCAGCAGTCCGCGGCCCGGGTGCCGAAAGCCTCCGCCATGGCCGCCAGGGCGCGCACGACCACCTGCCTGTCGGTCCCGCGCCAGCCGGCATGGACCATCGCCACGGCCGGCGTGCGGGGATCCACAAGCAAGATGGGCACGCAGTCGGCAAACAACCCCATGAGCACAGGCCCGGGCTCGGCGCAGACCAGGGCGTCGACCCCCGGCAAGGCATCCGCGGCCACCAACGCCCCGCGGCCCATCGCGGCGCGGGTCACCACGGCCACGGCGTTGCCGTGCACCTGCTCTCCCACCACCAGCGCCTGCGGGGAGACGCCCAGCACCTGGCACAGCCGGCGGCGGTTTTCCCGCACCCTTTCCGGGTCGTCCCCCACCCGCAGGCCAAGGTTGAGGGAATCGAAGGGCGGCGGGCTTACCCCGCCGCCGCGCCCCGTAAAGCCGTGTACGATGGCTTGCTCCGCCCAGGCGTCCACCTGCCATAGCCGGACGCCCGCCGCGTCGCGCACGACAAGGCGAGGCCGGCTCATTCCCGTTTCACCAGCTTCTCCACTTCTCCCAAGAGCGCCGTCAAGTCGCGAAATTCTCGGTACACCGACGCGAACCGCACGTAGGCCACTTCGTCGATGCCCCGCAGCGCCTCCATGACCCGCTCGCCGATCTGCCGGCTCGTGATCTCGGTGTCGCCCCGCTGGCGCGCCTCCCGTTCGATCTCGTCCACCACCTGCTCCAGCACGGACACGGGGATGGGCCGCTTCTCGCACGCCTTGATCAGCCCCGTCAGGATCTTCTGACGCTGGAAAGGCTCCCGCCGGCCATCCTTCTTGATGACCATCAATTGGACCTCTTCCCAGCGCTCATAGGTGGTAAACCGCCGGCCGCAGCGCTCGCATTCCCGCCGCCGGCGGATGGACGCCCCTTCGTCGGTGGCTCGCGAATCCAGCACTTTGCTGTGGGCGTGGTGGCAATACGGGCAGCGCACCCCGGCCCCTCCCTTCGCTTACCATTATACACCTTGGGCAGGAGCAGGCCATGATGGGTTGCCGCCGGCGCCGCGGGCCAGACCCGGAGGCGGGACGCCGGCTGCAGGCAGGTGGACGGCCGGTGGCGGCAGGCCGGCTAACGGCATACCGGGCAGCGGCAGACCGGGCAGCCGCACACCGGCTAGTGGCAGGCCGGCTAGCGGCAGATCGGGCAGCGGCAGACCGGGCAGCGGGTTGAGCCAGACGCGCGGCCGCCGCGCCGCGGCCAAGGCGGGGCCTCGTCGTGGCCGGCGGCAGGCCGGAATATAGTAGCCTGAAAGGGGGGAACCAGTCCCGTGCTCGTGCGCGCTTCCGAGCTGCGGCTGCTGGACGTGGTCAACATCGTCGACGGCCGCAAGCTGGGCTACGTCTACGACGTGGACGTGGACGTGGACACGGGCCGCATCCGGGCCTTGCTAGTGCCGGCGGAAGGGCGCCGGTGGACGTTATTCGGCCGCCGGCCGGATGTGGCCATCCCCTGGAAGCGCGTGCGCAAGATCGGCGTGGACGTCATCCTGGTGCATCTGCCCGAGCCCGTCGAGTAACAGCGTCGAGAAACCGGGCAGCCAATCCAGCCAGCGCCAGGCCAGCATCACCCCGTCGCCCGGCTCCGCCCCCGGCGCCGCGGGCGTAAGGGATTCCCCGGCCGATGCGCCCGCACCCGGTGCCCCCGCCATGTGCACCCCCACCTGCAGGGCCGGCGGCGGCACCCCCGGCACCGATGCGGTGCCGTCCAGGCCTTCCGTGAAGCACAGGGGCGGGAACAGCACGCAGAACCAGTTGCTGCCCCGACCGGCGCCGATCAGGATTCGCACGGCCACCGGTTCGCCTCCGGCATCCCAC
This sequence comes from Limnochordales bacterium, assembly GCA_036562195.1. Lineage (GTDB taxonomy): Bacteria > Bacillota > Limnochordia > Limnochordales > ZCTH02-B6 > ZCTH02-B6. The sequence goes on along the minus strand of DATCKT010000196.1, from coordinate 9,980 downwards.
TCGCCCGTCACCGTGACCGGGTAGTCGGCGCCCGCGGCCTGCACCACGGCGTAAGCCCGGGCCGCAATGTCGTCGGCGGCCCCAAGCAACCGCTCGTGCGCGGCGGCCGCCGACTCGGCGCCGTCCACCAGCTGCAGCACCATGGGCAGGACCGCGTCCCGCACCGCGAGTTTCAGGTCTTGATCGAAGGGGGCGTCGCTGTGGGGCACCACGTGCAATCGGAAAACGGGGACCGCGTCATAGGCGTGCAGCACGTGGGACCGGACCAGCCGCCATCCCGCGAGCAAGAGGACGATCAGCACCGCGATCAGCGCGACCACGGCGGTGCGCCGGACCACCGCCGCCGCGCGCGTACGGCCGGCTGCCACCGGCTGCACCCGCTTGTCCATTCGGTTTCCCATCGTAACCCGCACCGCCTCAGCCCGACATGTAGCGCCGCAGATTCTTGAGGGCCGCCTTTTCCAGGCGGGACACCTGCGCCTGGGAGATCCCGATCTCCTCGGCCACCTCCATCTGCGTCCGCCCGTCGAAGAATCGCTTGGTCAAGATGAGCTTCTCCCGCTCGCCGAGCCGCGCCATGGCCTCCCGGATGGAGATGCCCTCGATCCAGGTGCTGTCCAGGGAGCGCTCGTCGCTGATCTGGTCCATCACGAAAATGGGATCGCCGCCGTCGTGGTAGATGGGCTCAAACAGCGAGATGGGCTCCTGGATGGCGTCCAGGGCGTAGACCACCTCTTCCCGGGGCAGGCCCATTTCTTCCGCGATCTGGCCGATGGTGGGCTCGGTGTTGTAGCGGTTGACCAGCGCGTCCCGCACCTGCAGCGCTTTGTAGGCGATGTCCCGCAGGCTGCGGCTGACCCGGATCGGATTGTTGTCCCGCAGGTAGCGGCGGATCTCGCCGATGATCATGGGGACGGCGTAGGTGGAGAACTTGACGTTCTGGCTGAGGTCGAAGTTGTCGATGGCCTTCATCAGGCCGATGCAGCCGACCTGGAAGAGGTCGTCCACGTGTTCGCCCCGGTTGTTGAAGCGCTGGATGACGCTGAGCACCAGGCGCAGGTTGCCTTGAATCAGCTCGGCCCGGGCCTCCTTGTCCCCTTCCCGCACCCGTGCCAGGAGCGCGCGCATGCGCTCGCCCGACAACACCGGCAGTTTCGCGGTGTTGACGCCGCAGATCTCCACCTTGTTCATGGGCCGGGACCTCCTCGCGGCATTCGGCTTTGCTCTCAGTATTGCCATGGGCAAAGCCACCCTATTCCGGGCGCCGGCCGCAAAGGGAACCGGGGGAGGAATACGGGACCGGTCTTGGTAATATGATGTGCACACCAGGCGGCAGGGGGAGGGAACGGTCATCGCGGGTGCGCCAACCGTCATCTGGGTGGACGTGCTGGTCCTGCAGCTCCTCGCCAACTTCCTCTTTGACTGCCTGCTGCTGTGGGCCACCGCCGAAGTGACGCGCGCTGCGACGAGCCGCGGGCGAGTGCTGGCCGCGGCGGCGCTGGGCACCGCCTACTTCCTCTCTTACGTGCTGGCCCAGGCGGGCCTTATGCCCTTCTACGGCGTACTGCGCTGGATCCCGGTGGTGCTGTTGGTCTCCGCGCTGATGCTCCTGGTGGCCTTCGGCCCCTTGCGCCTGCGGCGGATGCTGGTGGTCGCGGCCCACTTCTACGGCGTCGGCTTCGTCGCGGCCGGAGCCGGCATGGCGGCTTCCTTCCTTATAGGAAACCCCGGCCAGCCCGACGCCATGGCGGGTTTTCTGGCCGCGAGCGGCGCCATTTTGCTTGTGGCCGAACTGGGCTGGGGCGTGGTGCAGCGGCGCATCTGGCAGCAGCTCTACCATATGCCGCTGGAGGTGCGCTTCGGCCAGCAGGTGTGCCGCATCCAGGCGCTGGTGGACACCGGCAACCGCCTGCGGGATCCGCTGTCGGGCGTTCCCGTGGTGGTGGTGGAAGGCGACACGGTGCGGCGGCTGTTGCCCGACTACCTGCAGGCCGCCGTGGCCAGCATGGAAACCGGGGACCTGGCCGCGGTCAGCCGGCTGCTCGCGTCGGAGCAGTGGTCGTCCCGCTTCCGGGTCATTCCTTTCGCGTCCATTGGCCGGGAACACGGACTCTTGGTAGGATTCCGGCCCGACGAAGTGCGGGTCGTGGTGGACGGCCGGCCGGTGCCCGTGGGCCCTTGCATCCTGGGCCTGTGCCAAGGGCCGCTGGATCCGGAGGGCGCGTACCAGGCCCTGATCCACCCGGACCTGGTCCAGCCGGCTCCAGCCCCCGCCCGGACGTCACCCAATCTGGTCACAGGGAGGGCGCCATCGGCCGATGCTACCCGCCGTCTTTAAGGCTAAACTGATCGTCCGCTTGTGGCTCATTCGGGTGTTGGGAAGGCTGTGGCTGCCGCCGCGGGTGCTCTATGTGGGCAGCAGCGAAGTGCTGCCGCCGCCCTTAACCCCGGCGGAGGAAGCCGCCCTTATCCAGCGGCTGCAGGCCGGCGACGGGTCGGTGCGGGGTCCCCTCATCGAGCGCAACCTGCGCCTGGTGGTCTACATCGCCCGCAAGTTTGAAAACACGGGCGTCAACATTGAGGACCTGGTTTCCATCGGCACCATCGGCCTCATCAAGGCCGTCAACACCTTTGATCCCAGCAAGAACATCAAGCTGGCCACCTACGCGTCCCGCTGCATCGAGAACGAAATCCTCATGTACCTGCGCCGCAACTCCAAGACGCGCGCGGAAGTGTCCTTCGATGAACCGTTGAACACCGACTGGGACGGCAACGAGCTGCTCTTGTCGGACGTGATCGGCACCGAAAGCGACGTCACCCGGCGCCTGGAGGATGAGGTGGACCGGACGCTGCTCAGCATCGCCATGGATCGCCTCTCCGGCCGCGAGAAGCGCATTATGGAACTGCGTTTTGGCCTCAAAAACGGGCGCGAAAAGACGCAAAAAGAGGTGGCCGATCTGCTGGGCATCTCCCAGTCCTACATTTCCCGCCTGGAGAAGCGCATCCTCAAAAAGCTGCGCCGCGAGATGCAGCGCATGGAGGGCATCTCCTAGGACGAGCGCCGGCGCAGGAACGCGGGAATGTCCAGGTCGTCGGTGGCGAACGGCTTCAGCTCCAGCTCCTGGAACCCCTTGCGGCGGCCGTTGGTGCTGCGCCCGTCGAAACCGGTGGCGATCACCGTCACCCGCACCTCATCCCGCAGGGCTTCATCGATGACGGCGCCGAAGATGATGTTGGCCTCGGGATCCGCCGCTTCGGCGATAATCTCGGCCGCGTCGTTGACCTCAAAGAGGCCCAGGTTGGAACTGCCCGTGATGTTCAGCAGGATGCCGCGGGCGCCTTCGATGGACGCCTCCAGCAATGGGCTCGAGATGGCCATCTTGGCCGCCTTGATGGCCCGCTCTTCGCCGCTGGCCACGCCGATGCCCATCAGCGCCGACCCGGCGTTGGCCATGATGGTGCGCACGTCGGCAAAGTCCAAGTTGATCAGGCCCGGCACCGTGATCAAGTCCGAGATGCCTTGCACGCCTTGACGCAGCACGTCGTCGGCCAGGCGGAACGCTTCCAGGATGGACGTCTTCTTCTCCGCCACCTGCAGCAGCCGGTCGTTGGGGATCACGATCAGGGTGTCCACCTTGTCCCGCAGGTTGGCGATGCCCTGCTCCGCCTGCTGCTGACGCCGGCGGCCCTCAAAGGCGAAGGGTTTGGTGACCACGCCGACGGTCAGCGCGCCCACCTCGCGGGCGATCTCCGCCACGATGGGCGTGCCGCCGGTGCCGGTGCCGCCGCCCATGCCGGCGGTGATGAACACCATGTCCGCCCCCTGCAACAGGGCCCGGATCTCCTCGCGGCTCTCCTCGGCCGCCTTCTGGCCGATCTCGGGGTTGGAGCCGGCGCCCAACCCCCGGGTCAACTTCTCGCCCAGCCGCACCTTTACGGGGGCGTTGGACATCATCAGGGCCTGCGCGTCGGTGTTGAGGGCGGCAAACTCCACGCCCTGCAAGCCGGCCTCGATCATGCGGTTCACCGCGTTCTGGCCGCCGCCGCCCACGCCGACCACTTTAATGCGGGCAAACTGCCCCTGGACCTCATCCAACTCGAACATGGCCCCAGCCTCCCTGCGTTGCGTCCTGCAAAGCCGCTCCGTCACACACGGGCGTCTCCAGCCCGTCCCGCTCGCTGCCGCCGCCTCACAACATCTCGCTCAGCCACTGCTTGAGCCGCTCCATCAGCCGCCGCCACGGCGCCCCGTTGGCGCTGGCGGCCGGCGCGGGACCCGCCTGGGCGAAGCCGTAGCGCATCAAGCCCACCGCCGCGCTGTAGATGGGGCTGTTGACCACATCCACCAGCCCCACCACCCCGCCGGGTACGCCGAGGCGGGCCGGCAAGCCCAGGTGTTCTTGGGCCGCCGCCAGCATCCCGTCCATGAGCGCCCCGCCGCCGGTCAACACGACACCCCCGGGCAGCCGCTCCCCGCCGGTTGACCGTTCGATCTCCCCGCGCACCATTTGGAACAGTTCCTCGATTCGAGGCGTGATAATGTCGGCCAGGCTCAACCGCCCACCGGCGGCCTTCGCGGCGCCGGGTTGACGGGTCGCGGCCACTTCCCGCAAGGCGGTCCCGTGCTGCAGCTTAATCTCTTCCGCTTGCGCCACCGGTATCTGCAGTCCGACGGCGATGTCGTTGGTGATGTGATGGGCCGAGACGGGCACCACCGCGGTGTGAGCCACGCGGCCGTCGATGAACACCGCCACGTCCGTGGTCCCGCCGCCGATGTCCACCAGCGCCACGCCCATCTCCCGCTCTGCGGGCTCCAGCACCGCCTCGGCCACCGCCAACGTCGGCAATACGAGGCCCGCCACCTCCAGGCCCGCCCGCTGGACGGCTTTGAGCAAGTTCTGCGTGTGGGCCACCGCGGCGGTGACGATGTGGACGACGGCTTCCAGCCGCACCCCGGTCATGCCGACCGGGTCGCGAATGCCCTTGTAGCCGTCGACGATGAACTCCCGGGGCAAGACGTGCAACAACTCCCGGTCTTGGGGCAGCTTCACCGTCCGGGCAGCCTGCAGCACCCGCTGGGCGTCCTCGGCGGTGATCTCGCCCTTGGCGCCGGCGATGGCGATGACGCCCGAAGAGTTCAAGGACGAGACGTGGGTGCCGGACACCCCCACGTACACGCTCTCGAGGGAGAGCCCGGCCATGCGCTCCGCCGCCGCCACCGATTCTTGGATGGCGCGTCCGGTGGCCTCCAGATCGACGACGACCCCACGGCGCAGGCCGTGCGACGGGCTGACGCCGACGCCGATGATGGCGACAGCGCCGTCGGCGGTCAGCTCGCCGATGCAGGTGCAAACTTTCGTCGTGCCCACATCAAGGCCGCCCACGATCCGTCGCCTGGCCACCGTGAGCTCCCTCCCACCTGGACCGCTTCCGTCCTGTATTCCACAGGCTCTTTGGGATTCCTTGCAGTGTTTATTCGGACTATTGCGATCGCACCACAGGCGCCCGCGGCAACCGGACGTCGACCAGGCGGTAACGCCCCTGGTCCAGCAATTCCAGGGCGATGGCCACCTTGCGCTCCAGGTCCTGGCCGTCGCCGAGCAGGACGCGTACCCCGGCGCGGGTATCCAGCCACAAGCCGGAGTCCGGATCATACCCGACCGCGGCCATGTTCCGGCGAACCTCGGGCGGAAGCAGCGCGGACGCCCGCAAGGCCTCCGGCAGCATTTCCTCGGGCACGTCCACCACGGCCGGGAGGCTGTCGGCTTCGCCCTCCACCAGCGGGACGCGGGTGCCGTCGGGCGCGAGGCCGACCGCTCCTTCGCCTTCGCCCCAGCGCGCGACGGCTTCGTACTCGGTCACGATCAACTCCAGCACCCTGGGCAGCTGGCGCACCACCGCCGCATGCTGGATGCGCGGGTGACTGGCCAGGCGGCTGGCCACCGCCTGCAAGTCGACATGCAGCACGTTGTCGCCGACGCGCACCTGCGCACGCTCGATGAGGGCTTCCGGTTCGATCTTGGCGGCGCCGACCACCCTCACTTCGGTGATGGCGAAGAAGGGCGATTGCAGAAACGCGTACAGACCGACGACGGCAAGGAGAGCCAGCAGGGCCAACCCCACGCGGATCCGGTCGGGGTGCTCAGACATCGGGCCCCGGTCCTTCCGTGTGCCAGTGGTGTTTCCCGTTCAGTATATCACCCAGCTTGTCCCAGGAGCAATAGCGAAGCGGGCCGGCGGGATCGGGGCTGCGCCGGGAAGCCGCTAGTGGCCCTTAGGCCCGCACCAAGGGGCGATCGCCGGCCACGGGCACGTCTTCGGCCAGCCGGCGGATGTCGGCGCCCAGCAGGCGCAGCTTCTCTTCGATGGCTTCGTAACCCCGGTCCACGTGATGGACGCCTTCCACCAGCGTCTCACCCTCGGCGGCCAGACCGGCCAGGATGAGGGCGGCGCCCGCCCGCAGATCCGAGGCTTCCACCAGTGCCCCGGTGAGCCGCCGCACGCCCCGCACGATGGCCACCTGGCCGTCGACCACGATGTCGGCGCCCATGCGCCGCAGTTCGTCCGCGTGCTTCATGCGGCTGGTATAGACGGTTTCACTGATGATGCTGGCGCCGGCGGCCAGGGACAAAAGCGCCATGAACTGGGGCTGCATGTCGGTGGGAAACCCCGGATACGGCTGGGTGCGCAGATACACCGGGCGCGGCCGCTCCGCGGCCCTTACCCGGATGCTCTCGGGGCCGGCGGGTTCCACCGTCGCGCCCGCCTCCCGCAGCTTGGCCGCCACGGCCTCCACGTGCTCGGGGATGACGTGCTCCAAGACCACGTCGCCGCGGGTGATGGCGGCGGCCACCATGAACGTACCTGCTTCAATGCGGTCGGGAATGGGGTCGTGCACCGCTCCGGACAAGCGGTCGACGCCTTGAATGTAGATGGCGTCGGTGCCCGCTCCCCGCACCCGGGCCCCCAACTTGTTGAGAAACACCTGCAGGTCGGCGATCTCGGGCTCCCGCGCCGGGTTGCGGATGACGGTGGTGCCCTCGGCCAGGCAGGCGGCCATCATCAAGTTTTCGGTGGCCCCCACGCTGGGATAGTCCAGGTGGATCTCGGTGCCCACCAGGCGCCGGGCCCGGGCTTCCACGAAACCCCGCTCCTCGGTGATGGTGGCCCCCAGCTGCTGCAGGCCCCGCAAGTGCAGTTCGATGGGACGGGGGCCAATGGCGCAGCCCCCCGGCAGCGCCACCCGGACGCGGCCGAAGCGGGCCAAAAGCGGGCCCATAACCAGCACCGACGCCCGCATCCGGCGCACCAGGTGATCGGGCGCTTCCACCTGCGAGATCCCGCTGGGATCGATGGTCAGGTCGCCTTGCGCGCCCCACGCGACTTGCGCCCCCAGGTGGCCCATGAGGGCCGCCATGGTTTCCACGTCCCGGATCGCCGGCGCGTGGCGGATGACACACCGCCCCCCGCTCATCAGCGCCGCGGCCATCATCTTCAGCACCGCGTTCTTGGCGCCCGACACCCGGACGGTGCCGGCCAGCGGCCGCCCACCCCGGATCCATATCCCTGCCAACCGCCCCACCCCGCTTTAGACGAAACCCAGCAAACCCACTTCCAGCTCCAGCTCGACGCCGAACTCGCGCTGCACCCGGGACCGCATCAAGTCGATCAGGCGCCTCACGTCGGCGGCCGAGGCGGCGCCGCGGTTGACGATGAAGTTGGCGTGCACCGGCGACACCACCGCATCGCCCACCGCCATCCCCTTGCAGCCGGCCAGCTCCAGCAGGCGCCCGGCGAAATCCCCCGGCGGGTTCTTGAAGATGCTCCCTGCGTTCTTGGTGCCCAGGGGTTGGGTGCGCCGCCGCCTTTCCAAGTACTCCAGCATCTTGGCCTGCACGGCGTCCCGGTCCCCCGGCTTCAGCTCCAGCTCGGCCCGGACCACGACCAGGCCCCGCTCCCGCTGCAGGCGGCTCGTTCGGTAGCCGAACTCCATGGCGGCCCCGTCCAGGCTGAGCGTCTCGCCGCCGTCCCCCACCACCAGCACCCGCCGCACCACATACGCCATACACCCGTCGTGGGCGCCGGCGTTCATCACCAGCGCGCCGCCCACGGTGCCGGGAATGCCGCCGGCAAACTCAAGCCCCACCAAACCCCGCTGGGCGGCCTCCTTCGCCAACAGCGGCAGCGGCGCGCCCGCATCCACCTGCACCCGGGCGCCGTCCCACGCCACCCGGCTCAAGCCCCGGCCGATGCGCATGACGACACCCCGCACACCCTCATCGGCCACCAGCAGGTTGCTGCCGCCGCCGATGACGGTCACCGGCACCTCCGCCGCCGCGGCCAGCTCCTTGACCGCGATCACGTCCTCCACGGACCGGGGCGACACAAAAATATCGGCCGGGCCGCCGATGCGAAAGCTGGTATAGCGGTCCAGCCGCTCGTGACAGCGCACTTCGCCCTGGATGCGCTCGGCCAGGGCCCGCACCAACCCTTGCACCGGCCCCGCCTCCTCACGGCCGGCCGCCGGCCGGTTTCGGCGCGGTCGGGGACACAGCGGTGGCCTCCGGCTGATGGGCCCGCAGCAGCGCGAGAAACCGCTCGCCCACCCGGCGCACGTCGCCCGCGCCCAGCGTGATCACCACGTCGCCCGGGCGGGCCACCTCCAACAGCACCGCGGGGATGGCCTCCTTGTCCCGCACCAAAAGGACCTTGTCGCCGGCGGCGGCCCGGGCAGCCGCAAACACCCCGTCGATGGTGACGCCGGGTATGGGCTGCTCCGACGCCGCGTATATATCGGTCAAAACGACCTGGTCCGCGTCGTCGAAGCTGCGGGCCAACTCCTGCCCGAGGAAGTGCGTGCGGGTGTACCGGTGGGGTTGAAACACCGCCACCACCCGCCGGTCCAGCTGGCGCGCCGCGGCCAGGGTCGCCCGGATTTCGGTCGGGTGATGGGCATAGTCGTCGATGACCAGGATGCCCCGCTCCTCGCCCATAATTTCAAAGCGGCGCTTCGCTCCCCGGAACCCGGCCAGCGCCGCGGCCAGCGCCGGAAACCCGACGCCCAGGTGGCGCCCGACGGCGATGGCGGCAAGGGCATTGGCTATGTTATGCATGCCCGGCACGCGCAGTTCCAATTCCCCCAAAGGCTCGCCCCGTTCCACCACCACGGCGCGGCTGCCGAGCCCCACCAGCTCCACGTCCCGGACCGTGTAGTCCGCCGGTCTGCGCAGGGCGTACGTCACCACCCGGGCCGGCAAAGGCGCAAGGCCGGCCGCGTTGGGATCATCCGCGCCCAGCACCACCAGGCCGTCTGAGGGCACGCGCTCTACAAACTCTCGAAAGGCCGCCACGATGGCCGCCGTCGAGCGGTAGTTTTCCAGATGATCGGCTTCGATATTGGTGACCACCGCGATGTGAGGGCGCAAGAGCAAAAAGGAGCGATCGCTCTCGTCCGCCTCCGCGACGAAATAGGGCCCCTCCCCCGCACGCGCGTTGCTGCCGATGTCCGGGAGGTCGCCGCCGATGGCGATGGTCGGATCCAGCCCGGCCCGCAAAAGGCTTAAGGCGATCATGGAGGTGGTGGTGGTCTTGCCGTGGGTACCGGCCACCGCGATGCCGACGCGCTCTTGCATCAGCCGGGCCAGGAGCTCGCCCCTGTGCACGACCGGGACGCCGCGCTCCCGCGCGGCCACAAGCTCCGGATTCCCGGGCGGCACGGCGCTGGAGACGATCACCTCGTCGGGGGATTCTTCTGCGATGTGGGCGCCGTCGTGGCCGATGTACACCTGCGCGCCGAGGGCCCGGAGACGCTCGGTGGCCGCGGACGCGGCCAGGTCCGAGCCCGACACCGCGATGCCGCGGCGTAAAAGCAGCTGGGCCAACCCGCTCATGCCTGCACCGCCGATGCCGATGAAGTGCACTTTACGCTGCCGCATGCTGCGTCCCCTTTCTGCACTGCCGTGCCGCGCAAGGGGCGGGCG
>DATCKT010000228.1:0-4726 GCA_036562195.1 Limnochordales bacterium | reverse complement strand
CTAGGCAACAGCACCCGCCGCCCCGGCCACGTATCCCGCGCGGCCAGGGCCCGCAGCACCCCTTCGGCCACGTATTCCTCGGGCACTACGTCCACGGCCAACCCCCGCTCCCTAAGGGCCGCGGCCGTGGCCGGGCCGATGGCCGCCAGCCGGCAGCGGCCGAGGGCGGTGAAGGGCAACCCCAGCGCCTCCAGGCGCTCCGCCACCGCCTGCACCGCGTTGACGCTGGTGAACACCACCCAGTCAAAATTGGCCAGCGCCCGCAGGGCGGCGTCCAGCCGCTCCGGCTCCGGCGACGGCAAAATGCGGATGACGGGCAGCACCACGGCCTCGGCGCCCGCCGCGGCCAGGCAGCGGCTCAGCTGCTCCGCTTGGTGGTCCGCCCGCGTCACCAGCACCCGCCAGCCCGCCAGGGGACGGGCGCTTTCGCCGCCTCGCCCATCGGCCGCGATCATCCCGGCTCCCCCTCCTCACTCGGACTGCCGCCGCCGGGCCAACCGGGCCACCAACAGGCTGAACTCAAACAGGACCAAAAGCGGGCCGGCCATCAGCAGTTGCGAGAACACGTCCGCCGGCGTGAGCACCGCGGCGATGACGAAGATGGCAAACACCGCGTACTTGCGGTGCCGCGCCAGCTGCGCCGGATCCACGATCCCGATGCGCGTCAGGAACACCATGACGATGGGCAGCTGGAAGATGAGCCCCAGCGGCAGCACCATCAACAGGATGAAGTTGACGTAGGGAGAGACGGAGAGCATGGGCTCCATCAGCTGCCCTCCGAAACCCAAGAGAAACCCCAAGGCGAAGGGCAGCATGACGAAGTAGCTGAAGCCCGCGCCCAAAAGAAACAGCACGAAGGACAGCGGGATCAGAAGCAGTGCCACGCGCCGATCGCGCGGGTTGAGGTATGGGGAAACGAAGCCTAGGACCTGGAACATCAAGTACGGAAACGCCAGCACCAAGCCCCCGGCCAGCGCGAGCTTGATCCGGGCAAAGAAGGCTTCCGACGGGGCGAGGAAGACCAGTTCGCTGCCGGCCGGCAGGCGCCCCTGCATGTCGTCCAGCATCCGCTGGCTGAAGGCGTAGGCCACCACGCTGGCCACCACGAGGAAGAGCAGCGAGCGGATGATCCGAGTGCGGACCTCCGCGAGCCGCTGCACCAGGTCTTGAAACTCCACGGCGGTTTCCGTGGACGACTCAGCCGACACGGCTTCGCCCCCCCTTGCGCATGCGCCACAAGGTGACCTCGTACATCACGATTAGGGGCAGCGCCATCATCACCTGGGACACGGCGTCGGGCGGCGTCAGGACCGCGCCCACCACGAAGGACAAAAAGTAGATGATTTTGCGCAGGCGGATGAGCCCCGCAACGGTCACCATGCCCATGCGCACCAGGATCGACAGCACCAGTGGGAACTGGAAGACCAGCCCAAAGGGCACGGTCACCGAGATAAAGAAGCTCAAGAAACGCCCCACGGCAATGGCCGGCTGGACGCTTTCGGTGCCGAAGCCCAGGAAGAACCGTAGCGCCACCGGGTACACCCCCCAATACCCAAAGGCGACGCCCCCCGCAAACAGCGCCAGCGACGCCGGCAAGTAGCGGCCCAACAGCCGCCGTTCGTGGGGGAATAAGGCCGGCAGCACGAACCGCCACGCCTCAAGCACAATGATGGGCGAGGCGAGGCCGGCGCCGATCAGCACGGCCATCTTGAGGTAGGTGGTGAAGGCTTCCGCCGGCGCGACAAAAATGAACGGCCGGGCCGTGTCCTGCGCGAAGCGGCGCAGCATGCTAGGCACGAGAAACCAGCCGATCACCGTCCCGACCGTCAGGGCAGCCAGGGAGACCAGCAGGCGGCTGCGCAGCTCCGCGAGGTGCTCCTCGGTGGTCATCTCCACCAGCACGTACTCGGAGCTGCTGTCTAGCTGTTCCCGCTCCTCCACCGCGTCCTGCGTCACCCCGCGCCTAATGATCGACTGGGTCGCCCCGCAACACGGCCAGGGCATGGGGCAGCACGTCCATGATGGCCTCCAGGCTCTCCGCGGCGCCCCGGGGACTGCCCGGCAGGTTGACGATCAGGGTCCGCCCGCGCACCCCAGCCACTCCCCGCGACAGGGCGGCCCGCTTCGTGCGCTGCACGCCCGCGGCCCGCATCAGCTCGGGCAGGCCCGGCACAAGCCGCGTCACCACCGACAGCGTCGCCTCCGGGGTCACGTCCCGGGGCGCCAAGCCCGTGCCGCCCGTGGTCAAGACCAGGTCCAACCCCAGCTCGTCGGCCAGGTGGACAAGGCGCGCCGCGATGCGGTCGTGCTCGTCGGGCACCACCTCGCGCCAAAGCACCTCGCCCAGGCGGGCGGCCAGTTCGGCGACGCGCGCACCGCTTTCGTCCGCTCCCTGTCCTTGGGCGCGCCGATCGCTGACGGTCAGGATGCCAATCCGGAAGGCCATGGGCTAGTAGGCCCGCTGCAGGAGCTCGTCGGCGATCAGGGCCAAAAGGTCCCGCCCCTCGCACGCCGGCAGCGCTTCCAGCTCCTCCTGGGCCCGCCGGGCAAAGGAGGCGGCCACTTGCCTGCTGTACTCGATGGCGCCGTTGCTCCGCACCAGGTCCAACACGGCCTGGACCTGCGCCTCCGTCACGGGCGTGTCGGCCAGGATGCGGGCCACCCGCTCCCGCATGCCGTCCTGTCGCAAGAGGTAGATCACGGGCAACGTCAGCACGCCCGCCATCAGATCGTTGCCCACGGGCTTGCCCACCACGGCCGCCTCGCCGCTCACGTCCAGCAGGTCATCGACCACTTGAAACGCCATCCCGATGTTGCGGCCGTACTCGGCCAACGCCCGCGCCTGGGCCGGCGACGCCCCGTGCAGCAGCGCCCCCGCTTGGCAGCAGGCTGCGAAGAACAGCGCTGTTTTCTTTTCGATGCGGCGGAAGTAGTCGTCCTCGGTCTGATCCAGCCGCCCTAGGGACGCCTTTTGCTGGATCTCCCCGTCGCACATGCGCAGGATCATGTCGGACATGATCCGCACGATCTCGGGGGTCGAGTGGTCCACCAGCAGCACCAGCGCCTTGGCCAGCAGGCAGTCGCCGGCCAGCACCGCCGAGTGGTTGCCCCAGCGGTTGTTCACCGTCGGCCGCCCGCGGCGGGTGGACGCCTCGTCGATGACGTCGTCGTGCACCAGCGTCGCCATGTGGATCAGCTCGGCGGCCACGCCCACGGGGATGGCCCGGCGCACGTCCTCGGCAAACACCCGGGCCGACAGCAGCGTCATGATGGGCCGGATGCGCTTACCCCCGCCGTCGATAAGATGAAGGGCGATGTCCCGGGTTTCCGGGCCGCTGTCGTCCATCGCCTGGCGCAATTGCCGTTCCAATTCCTGCAGGTAGGGCCCGATGTCCGCCAGGACCGCTTCCACGACCTGCACAGGTCTCACACCCTTTACACTACACCCACGTGCAGGCAACAGATGCCGCCGGTCAGGTTGTAGTAATGCACATCCCGCAGGCCGACGGCCCGCATCATGTCCGCGAGGGCTTCCTGATCGGGAAACGCCAGCACGGTTTCCGGGAGGTAGCGGTACGTATCAGGATCCCCCTGGATCAATCGGCCGATCAAGGGTACGAGATGGCGGAAGTACAAGAAGTAGACTTGCCGGAAGACGGGCCAGACAGGATGGGAAAACTCCAGCACCAGCACGCGGCCGCCCGGCCGCACCACACGGCGCATCTCCTTGAGGCAGCGCTCCCGGTCGGTCACATTGCGCAGGCCGAAGGCGATGCTGGCCACATCGAAGCTGTCGTCGGCAAACGGCAGGTCCAGGGCGTTGCCGTGCACAAACCGGCACACGGACGCAAAACCCATCGCCTTGGCCTTGGCCTCCGCCCGCACCAGCATCTCCTCGACGAAATCGAGCCCTACCACTTGACCCTGGGGGCCCACATAACGGGCCAGCTCGAAGGCCAGATCTCCGGTCCCCGTGGCGATATCCAACGCCCGCCCGCCGGGTGTGAGGCCCGCGTGACGCGCCGTAAACCGGCGCCAGCCCACGTCCCGCCGGAAGCTGAGCAGCCGGTTGAGGAAGTCGTAGCGGGGCGCGACGCGGCGGAACAAGTCCCGCACGTACCGCTCCCGCTCGTCCATGGCCATCGTCTTGTGATCGCCCACGCGGCCCAATCCCCTCAGTCCCGCCTGCGCTCCCAGGCGGCGTCGGTTCCCTCGCGGTCCCGGCTCGGTTGCGGCGCCAGGCGGGCTTATCCCGCCCAAGCTCGCGGCGCGCCTGCCCCGGCGGGGCGCCCCTGCCCCGGCGGCCGGTCAATCCCGCAGGTAGTACGCCAGCCGCTGCAGCTCCAGGCTGACGTCCGCGTTGACCAGATGCACCCCGTCCGGCACGGTCAGCTTGACCGGGGCGAAGTTCAACAGCAGCCGGATGCCGGCTGCGACGCAGCGGTCCACCACGTCCTGCGCCGCCTCGGCCGGCACGGCGATGATGCCCATGCGCAGCCCCAGTTCCTTGGTGCGGACCTCGATCTTGTCCGGGGACTCCACCACCAGACCTTCGATGGTTTCTCCCTGCTTCTCCGGATCGGCGTCGAAAAGGGCGACGATGTTCAAGTGAAAGCCGGGATCCGACAAGTAGCGGCGGCGGAAGTACCTGGCCAGAGCGTGCCCGAGGCTGCCGACACCCACCAGCGCGATGGGAATGTCCCGATCCAGATGCAAAATGCGGCGC
>DATCKT010000227.1:0-1722 GCA_036562195.1 Limnochordales bacterium | reverse complement strand
CTATTATACAGGCGCTGAGCGGCCGCTGGCAAACGGAAGCCGGCTGCACGATACAACAGGCGCCGCCGAACGCCGTCTCCCGCACCAAGACGGCCGCACCCGCTCGATGCCCCTGCGGCTCGACCCCGGGCGCCGGCCGCTACTTGGGGCGGCCATGGTCCTTCGTTGGCCCGCGGGCTGCTGCCGCCATGCCCCTTCATCGGCTCACGGGCTGCCGCGGCCGTGCCCCTTCGTCGGCCCTCGAGCTGCCGCGGCCATGCCGTCGCCAAAGCGGCTCTCACCCCGCCCTCATCCCCCGGTGACGTCTGCCGGCGCGGCCGGGAGGTGCCTGCGCAACCGGAAACAGGCTGTGCGGCCGGGTTTTCCCGGGAGGATCCCCAGCCGCCGCAGGGGAAACCGTGCGCTAGTCATCATCGCTTTTAGCGATAAGCGGGAGGCCCAGCATGACGATCCAGACCATCATCTTCCTGCTCCTATCGCTGCTGGTCGCCTGGGGGCCTTTCTTCGGCGGTTCCAAGGAGACCACTCCCGCGTCGGTGACGCCGGCGCCGCTTTTGGCCGCGGTGGAAGGGAACGATGTCCTTCTGTACCCATCGCCCCAGGAGCGCCAGCCCGCGGGCGCATTACGCCAGGGAGAAGCCCTCACGGTGCTGGAAGCGACGCCGGGCTGGTACAAGGTGCGCACCACGGACGGACGCGAGGGGTATGTCCGGGACTATTTGGTTCGCCCGTTCCGGCCGGAGCGCACCCCGGACGATTTCATGGTCTTAGGCTACTACATGCAGGACAGCCGTCGCCCGTCGTGGCCCGCGCTGGCCGCCAATGCCGACGTCCTCACCGCCATCGCCCCGTGGGCGTGGGGGCTGGACGCGCAGGGCAACCTGCGGCCCGTCTACACCAGCGAAACCCATCTGGGCGACGTGCTCCAGTTCGCCGGCCGCCGAGGCGTGGAAACCCACGCGTTGATCCATAACTTCAACCCCAAGCTGGGCGCGTTCGACGCCCGCGCCGTGGAAGCCGTCCTGACCGACCCGGCCGTGCGGAAGCGAGCCGTCGCCAACATTGTAGACACGGTGCAGCGCTGGGGGATGAGCGGCGTCCATATCGACTTCGAGAACGTGTCCCCGGCGCAGCGGGACGGATTGACGGCCTTTGTGGCCGACCTGGCCGCCGCCGCCCGCCCGCGGGGCCTCAACGTGAGCATGGCGGTGCCGGCCGCCACCCGCGGGACCGCCGGTCAATGGTGGACGAGGGCCTACGATTACGCCGCCCTGGCGCGGCAGGTGGACTTCTTGATGGTCATGGCCTACGACCAGCACTGGCGCGGCAGCGGCCCGGGGCCGGTGGCCGGCTTGGACTGGGTGCGGGAAGTGGTGGAGTACATGCTGGCGCCCGACGGGGGCGGCGTGCCCGCCGGCAAGCTGGTGCTGGGCATCCCCGCCTACGGCTACCACTGGCCCAAAGGCAGCGGGCTAGCCGACGCCGTGGCCTACGCCGACGCCATGCGGCGTTTCGCGTCCGCCGAGGCGCGCAACCCGGCCGTCCGCCTGCAGTGGCACGGGCGGCACCAAGGGCCCATGTTCGCCTACGACGGCGGCGAGGTGTGGTTTGAGAACCATCAGAGCATCGGGCACAAGCTGCTCTTAGCCCTGGAATACGACCTGGCGGGGGTCGCGCTGTGGCGCCTCGGCCAAGAGGATCCAGCCACGTGGGACCTTATGC
>DATCKT010000219.1:0-2945 GCA_036562195.1 Limnochordales bacterium | reverse complement strand
TTCTCCGCGCGCCGCTCCTTTCCTCCCGTTGCCCCTATTCCGCCCCCGCCGCGGCGGCACGCCCGCGCCGGTCCAGCACCGCGCCCCACTGCCGCACCATGGCGCCCACAAGGCCGATCAGCAGGCCGGCGATGAGGAACGTGACGGCGAACCCGGCCGCCTCCGCCACCAGCCCAAAGATGACGGGATTGATCAGTTGCGCGGTGCGGTTGGCCGCGAGGCGCAGGCCCAGGGCGACGCCCTGCTTGCCCTCCTCCACGTGGTCCGCGACGGCCACGATGGTGAGCGGCTGCGACGCTCCGATTCCGATCCCAATCAGGATGCTGAGGAAACCGATGCTCACCGGGTCCCGGGCCAAGCCGGTGAGCCCCAAACCGGCCGCGGTCAAGAGCGTCGCGCCGATGAGGGCCCGCCGGCGGCCGCCCATGACGGCGATCATAGCCGGGATCCACGGCCGGATCGCCATCGAAACCACGGACCGCAGGCTCAGCAGAAACCCGATGAGCGTCGTGGAGAAACCGAGGCTGTACAGGTAAACCGGCAGGAACGCCTGGCGGGCGCCCATGGCGAACAGGATGCCGCTGCTCACCGCGATGGCCACCTTCACGCCGTCGTTGCGCAGCAGTTCCCGGATGCCGGCACTGCCCGCCGGGGCGGCCTGCCGTCGCCTGCCCCATCCGCCGGGCGGCTGCGCCGGGTCTTCCCGGCGCGCTGCCAGCGACGTTTGACCCTCGTGGACCTGGAGGCGGCCGGAGGGAGCCAGAGCCAGCGCAGCGGCCGCAGCCCCGGCCGCAAAGGCCGCCTGGAAGCCGGCCAGGTCCACCAGCGCGCCCACCGCCAGCGGGCCCACAAGCTGCCCCGCCGAGACGAAGGTGCTGTACCAGCTGATGGCCTCCTCCCGCCGGTGCCCGGACGCGACCGCCGCCACGTGCACCTGGGTGGCCACGAGCAGAATGACGTGGGCCAGGCCGTTGGCCACCCGGGACACGAACAGCGTGGCCATGCCCGGCCGCACCGCCACCACCAGCGCCGAGAAGATCAGGACGAGCGTACCCGCCACCAGCATGCGCGGCGCCCCGATGCGGTCCACCACGCGCCCGATGGGGACGGCGACCAGCGCCGGGATGACGAAGGCCGACGCCACCGCCGCGCCCACCACGGCCGGGCTGCCGCCCAGCTCCACCACATACAGGGACGCCAGCGGGTCCAGCATGCTCTTGGACATGAAGACAAAGAGCGTGCTGGCGCAGAGCCATGCCAGCGGCGGATTGGCCCGCAACAAGCTCCAGATGGTGCAACGCCTCCCTGCGGCACCTCCTGCGCCGGGGCCTTTTTGTCTCCGGCTGGTTTCCAGGAGTGCCTACTTCCAACATACCGCACCCCGGGCATGCTTGCCGCCTTGTTCGGGAGGACGCACCGCCCTTTGCGGTCCGGCCGGGGACAAATCGCCGTCAGCGTTGTCGGCGCCTTGGCGACCATTTGGAGACCCGCTGGGCAAAGGAGGAATCCCCGGCCAGTGGACGAAATATTTCAGTTGTGTAGCGGTATTCGGTCTTTTGTTTCAACGCGGTGGTATACCGCATTGGCACACAAGAAAGCCGTGCCAGCCGGACCGCGCGTGGGCTGCGCATGACGCCTTGGAGGAGGTGGGCCAGGGCATGGCCGTTTCACAAATGATCCCCACTGCCCGCCGCATTGTGGTTGACCTGCTGGCGGTGGCGCCCGGCGAACGGGTGTGCATCGTCACCGACCATGAGCGGCCCCGGGAGGTGACCGAAGCACTGCTGTCCGTCATCGAGTATGTGGGCGCCGAGGGGGTGGTGGTCACCATGCCGCCCCGGGACATGGGCGGCGTCGACCCGCCGCCGGCCGTAGGCGCGGCCATGAAAGCCAGCGATGTGGCCATCATGCAGCTCAGCTTTTCGACGGTCCATACCCGCACCGTTCGAGAAGCGCTGGCCGCCGGCACCCGCATCTGCGAGCTTTGGGGTGTGACGACCGACATGATGGTGCGTGGCGGCTTGACGGAAGACCCGGCTTGGGTGCAGCGGGTGACGGAGGAGGTGTCGGCGCTGCTCACCAACGGCCGGACGCTGGAGATGACGACCCCCGACGGCTCTTGGCTCAAGGTGAGTCTTGAAGGCCGCAGCGCCATCTCCCTCGCGGCCGGGGCCACCCGGCCGGGCCAATTTTGCTCCCTCCCTTTGGGGGAAGCGGCCATTGCGCCGGTGGAAGGCACCGCGGAAGGCGTGATGACAGGCCCGTACCTTGTGGAACACCGGGATATCGCCCGGCCGAGAGAACCCCTCACCCTGCGGATCGAAAAGGGTCTTGTGACCGCGGTGGAAGGCGGCGTGGAAGCCCGCCGCCTCGCTGCCCTGCTGGACCAGCATGGACCGACCGCCCGCAACATCGCGGAAGTGGCCGTCGGCACCAACCGCCGTTCCCGCGTCGACGTGGGCCTGCGCGAAGCCAAGAAGGCCTGGGGCACCGCCCATTTTGCCGTCGGCGACAGTCAATCCATCGGCGGAACCGTCGAGAGCCCGCTGCATATTGACTTCATCTTCCGGGAGCCCACCGTCACGGTGGACGGACAGTGCGTGGTCAAGGACGGGCGCCTGTTGATCGCTTAGGCACCGGGGGCCGAGCACGCTCCCAAACGGTCGCGCGAAAGAAAGGAGACGGCCCATGAGCAATACCTTCACGCGCCTGGTGGCGGAATTCATTGTCGATACCGGCTACGAGCATATCCCATCGGTCGTGGTGCAACGCTCCCGATCCTTTGTGTACGACGGGCTCGGGGTGGCCCTCGCGGGGGCCAAGCAGACGTGCACGCAGTTGGTCTGGCAGCTGGTGGCCGAGACGCAAGGCCGCCCGGAGGCGTCGCTGCTGGGATCTCACCTCAAGGCGCCGGCCCCTTTGGCGGCGCTGGCCAACGGTGTGGC
>DATCKT010000201.1:0-11745 GCA_036562195.1 Limnochordales bacterium | reverse complement strand
CTCGAGGGTGTACCCCACCGTGACCGCGAAGCCGTGGAGCCGGGATTGGGGCACCTCAGCCACCAGCAGTTCCACTTCCCGGCGCTGCAGCTCCAGGCTGGTCATGCTGTACAGCGTGTCCGACAACATCCACGGTTGGCTCAAGCTGAGAGTGGTATGGTCGGTGCGCCGCTGGATGGGCGTTGGTGTGCCGTCCTTGTCCAATACGTCCGACCAGTTGGCGTGGTGCACCAGCCCGAGCCGGAGCCCGTCGAGGGTCACCGGCACGTGGTATTCGGCGGTTCCGGACCAAGTACCGGGACCATGGACCACCTTGAGGCTGAGGGGGTCGCGGCGGCCGGTCAGGCTGCTCCGCCGCCAGGTCACGGAGGTGCTCCAACGCTTTTCCGTGACCAGGGGCGGCACCAGGACCAGATGCCACTGGTCACGGGCAGGCTCCTGCACCAGGACCACTACGTCGGACGTGCCGAACTCCTCGCCCGGCGACAGATGGGCATGTAGCTTGACATCGTTGGTGCGATTGAAAAAGGTCAGCGCCGAGCCCAGACGATTGAGATCGACCAGGTCTCCCTGGCGCGCACCGACGCGCGCCAGGATGTACTCATCCCTGGTCCACTGGTTTCCCTGCAGGAGAAGCCGGCCGATGCGTGCCTCGACCAACTGGATGCGAAGCACGCCGTCCTCAAGGGTCTGTTCGGGGAGGAGGGCTTTGGCGAGATACCCCTTCTCGGCGTACAGGGCGTCGAAGTCGTTCTCGATGGCCAACAGCTCATCGCCCGTCACGGCCCTTCCTTCATACTTGGCCCGGATGGCGGAGATTTCTTCCTCGGACAAAATCACCGACGGGCTGACTTCCAACCGCTGGATGACCACCGTCGGCTCAGCGCCGGTAGCTCCTTGCGGCCCTGTCGGTTCCTGGGCTCCTGCCACCGGTGTCAAGGCCAGCCATCCCGGTAGGATCAAGGCGCAAACCAGCACCGGCACCCAGGGCCGTTGCTCCAGCAAAAACCAGCGCAAGCCCCTCGCCCCCCTGAGCACGTTCATTTGCCCGACCGGTGCTACCCGCGCGGTGGGGACGACGGGCACGAAGGCCTCGGCCCGGTGTCCCGCAAGACCCCGTTCCCCGGCGGCATCGTAGCAATTGGACACAGGCTGCGGGGACGCGGAGTTCCCCTTCGTAACGTAACTGCGGCTGTGGGGGCTGCGCTAGGGTGTTTTCCCCTCAATTTCTCCTCTCCCGCGTCTTGATCCGCCTCGTCCCCCGCGTCCTCACCACCACGTCCTCCGGCCCTGAAAGGTTCGTGCGGGGGGAGATGCCTGCGCGGGGGCCTGGCAGGATGTTCTAGGTACGAGCGGGGCGCGCCCATCGAAGCCGTCGCGGCGGCCTTGCGTTGGGCGCGCCCCGGCAGGCCGCACCTGCCTTGCGCCGTCGGAGCGAGTGCCAGGACCCGGGCTGAGACGGACTTACACTCCGACCTCGGCGGCATCCGGGCCGGTGCTGCCCGCCGTTTCCACCACTCTAGTGCAGTCGGAGGCCGCGGGTTTGGGGAAGCGATCTGGGTGGAGGATGAAAGCCAGGATCTCCAGCCCGTAGACGAGGCGCGGGCCGGGCCGGTTGAAGTAAGCGTGGGCGTTGACCGCGTACACCCGGCCGCTGCGGACGGCGGGCAAATCCCGCCAGCCTGGTAGGCCGGCCAGCGCGCCCGCCTCCGCCACCGCGCGGCGGGTATCGTAGCCACAGGGCATGAGCACCAGTACTTCGGGCGCCGCCTCGACCACCTCGTCCCACCGCACGCGGCGGGAAGGCTGCCCCACCTGCGACAACACGGGCGTGCCCCCGGCCAGCTCCACCATCTCCGGAACCCAGTGACCGCCGGTGTACGGCGGCTCGTACCATTCGATGCAGGCGACACGCGGGCGTTCCGCCGTGCTCGCCGCCAGGGTGCGCACCGCGTCGATGCGGCGGCGGAGCTCCGCCACCAGCGCCTCCGCCGCCTCCGGCATGCCGGCGGCCGCGCCGACCGTGCGGATGTCGTCCAAGATGTCGCCCAGCGTATGCGGGTGCAGGGTCACCACCTCCGGCCGGCGGGCCAGTCGGGGAAGCACACCGGCCAGGTGGTTGCCGGCAACGGCGCACACCTCGCACAGGCTCTGCGTGACGATCATGTCTGGCTGCAACTCCTGTAGGCCCGCTTCGTCCACTACGTAGGTGCTCTTGCCCTCCCGCGCCAGGCGGGCAACGACGGCATCGATCTCGGCGGGAGTCATCCGGATCGGATCAAAAGCCGGCTGCACCAGAACCCGCTTGGTGCGGGCGTCCGGCGGATAGTCGCACTCGTGGGTCACCCCGCACACGCGGTCTCCCAACCCCAGGGCGTACAGGATCTCGGTGGCGCTGGGCAACAGCGAAACGATGCGGCTGGGCGTCACCGGCATGGGCCCACCTCCTGTGCGATGCTTGGCAGGGAATGCTGGAGCGTCCAACGGCGGCTGCCCCGGTGGCCGGCACCCCAAACGCCGGTCGCCTCAACTGCCGGCGGAATCCTTCTGACGGGCATCCACAAGCGCCGGCCCTTCCGGCAGGGTGCCCGCGTGATGGAGCTGCACCGCGTCGGGCCGCACCCGCAACCGGTCCCGCGCGGCCTCCACCACGGCGTCCACCGCCGGCGGCGCACTGGGGTCGCCGTACTCCACCTGTAGGGTTAGGCGGTCCCGATGCTCCTCCTGGTCCACCCGGGCAACAACGCGGACCACTCCTGGCAACACCCGGGCCAGCGCCTCCACTTGGTGGGGGTAGATGAACATCCCCCGCACCTTGACGCCGGCGCCCACCCGGCCCAGCACCCCCGCCAGCCGCGGCGTCTTGCGGCCGCACGAACACGGCTCGGGCAGCACCCGGGAGAGGTCCCCCGTGGCCAGGCGAAGGAGGGGGTAGGCCGGGCGCAGCGCCGTCACCACGAGCTCGCCCACTTCCCCTTCGGGCACCGGCTGGCGGGTTTCGGGATCCAGCACTTCCACGATGACCCGGTTGCCCAGGTGGAACCCGTGCTGCACCTCACACTCGTAGGCGACGATGCCTAGTTCCGCGGTGCCGTAGCCCTGGTAGGCGGCCACGCCCCAGTCCGCGGCCAGCTCCCGCCGGAAGTCCTCCTCCAGCTTCTCGGCCGTCATCCACGCCCGCCGCAGCGCGAGCTTGGGCGCAGGCTCGCCGGCAGCCGCCGCCTCCTCCCGCACTGTGGCCAAGAGCGCCCGCAGGTAGCTGGGGACGCCGGCGAAGCCGGTGACGGGCAGCTGGCGCAACACGCGCGCCTGCTCCGAGCGGGACATGGTGCCGGCCGGCACCACCGCCGCCCCCACTGCGAAGACGCCCGCCTCCATCATGAAGGCCGCCGGGCTCAAATGGTACGTGAAGGTGTTGAGGACCAGATCCCCCGGGCCGAAGCCCGCCGCCCGGAACGCCTCCCCGGCGCCCCAGTCGTCGGCCTGCAGGCCCTCGATGTTGTGGATGGGCCCGGGCGACACGAACACCCGCCGTACGCCTTCCAGCCCCCCGGCCACCCAGCCGCCGAAGGGCGGGTCCGCCTGTTGCTGGCGGGACAGCTCGTCCTTGGCCGTGATGCGCAGGCGGGGCAGCACCGCCTCCGGCGGGCCCACAGCGTCGAGGGTCAGGCCGGCCTCCTCCAGCAGGCGCCGCACGGCCGGCACCCGCGGGTACACCTGGGCCAGGAAGGCCTTGAAGACGTCGTCGCTCACCATGCGGTACATGGCCCCTCTCCTCCCCGGCGGGCTGTCACCGTTCGACAATCGCCCGGTGCGAGCCCCCGCCCTCGGGCGGGGGCTCGCACCGCGGGGCGGTCCTCCGGGCACTACGCCAGCCAGCGCTTGCGCCGGCGGTAGTGCTTGACCTCCCGGTAGCTGGTGCGCCCCGCGCCGCCGCCCAGGTAGAACTCCTGGATGTCGGGATTGGCCTTGAGCACGTCGGCTGGACCGTCCATGACGACGCGGCCGTCTTCCATCAAATAGCCGTAGCTGGCCACGTCCAGCGCGGCGCGGGCGTTTTGTTCCACCAATAGGACGCTGACCTTCTGCTCCGCGTTGATGCGCTGCACAATCCGGAAGATCTCCTCCACCAGCACCGGCGCCAGGCCCAGGCTCGGCTCGTCCAAAAGCAACAGGCGCGGCTCGGCCATCAGGGCGCGGCCGATGGCCAGCATCTGCTGCTCGCCGCCGGACAAGTACCCCGCCTTGGCGCTGCGCCGCTCATACAGGCGCGGGAAGTAGTCGTACACCATCTGCACCAACTCCCGCACCCGCCGGGCGTTGCGCAGGGGCGTCGAGGCGGCGATCAGGTTCTCCTCGGGCGTCAGGTGCTCAAACACCCGGCGGCCCTCCAGCACCTGCGCGATGCCCAACCGCACCCGGGCGGGCGGCGGGACGCGGGTGATGTCCTGGCCGCGCCAGCTCACCGTGCCCTTGGTGACCTGGCCCCGTTCCGGCCCCAACAGGCCGCTGATGGCCTTGAGGGTCGTACTCTTGCCCGCCCCGTTGCTCCCGAGGAGCGCGACGATCGCGCCCTCGGGAACCTCCAGGGATACGCCTTTGATGGCCAGAAAGACCTTGTCGTAGATGACCTCCACGTTGTGCACGGCCAATAGCGGCGCCGGCCGGGCGGCCTGCCCGGTCCGGCCCGAACTGCCGGCGTGGCCGCCGCCGGCCCCAGGGCCGCCCAAAACCGCTGGGCTGCCGGCGGCCGCGCGGCCTCCCGCGGCGCCGCCGGCACCACCGGCGGCGCCGCCCATGGGCGTGGAGGTCATGCCCGCCTCAGGCGGGCGGACGGCGGCGGTTTCCGTCACCGCCCGTCACTGCCCCTGGCGGAACTGGGCCGACGACGCGTACACCATCTCCCACACCACATCGCGGAACGCGTTCATCCAGTCGGTGACCGGCACCCAGCGCGTGCCGTCCCACTGGGAGATGCGGCCCATGCCGCCGCCCTCGTGGTCCTGCGGGGTGATGGTGATGGGCGGCATCAGCCCGTTCAGGTCAAAGTCCGACACCATCTCCAGCGCCGCCCGGATCTTGTCCACCGTGACGGGCTCGCCGAACTGCTCCACCGCGATGCGCACCGCCTCCACCACCGGCGCCACCGAGGCGATGCCCACCACGTAGTAGGTGCTGCCCACGTTCTCGATGTTGCCGAAGCCCTTCCCGGCCTCCTGGTACACCTTCTGCAGGATCTCCTGCACCACCGGGTGCTCCCGGCCCGGCACCGCCGCCTCAAACCGCTTCACGCCCCGGGCCTGGGCCGCGCCCACGATGTTCATGTCCTTCTCATCCAACCAGATGACGCTCACCAGCCGCTCCAGCGGGAACCCGTTGCGGATGGCCTCCCGCACGCCCACCGACTGGCTGGGACCGGCGGACCACAAAAGCACCCAGTCGGGCCGGAAGCGGCGCACCTGGGCCCACGTGGCCGACTGCTCCGTCCCCGGCGACGGGAAGGCGAAGCTCTCGAACTCAAAGCCCAGCCGCCGGCTCAGTTCCTGCAGCACGGGGATGGGCTCCCGGCCGAAGGGCGAGTCGATGTGCACCAGGCCAATGCGCTTGCCCTGCAGGCTCCCGCCCTCTGTGTCCAGGATGTGCTGGAGGATGACCGTCGCCTGGGACCAGTAGTTGGCGCCCAGCGAGAACAGCCACGGGAACGTCTGCCCGTCGGCCGCGTCGGACCGGCCGTGGAAGGGCATCAAGAGGATGACGCCGTCCTCCATGGCCCGCGGCGCCACCGCGTTGGAAACCGGCGTGCTGATGAAGTTGAAGATGGTGGCCCCTTCCCGGCGGAAGCGCTCGTACGCTTCGATGCCCCGCTGCGGCTCGTTGCCGGTATCCACCACCCGCCAGTCGAAAGTGTAGCCGCCCACGCCGCCCTTCAGGTTCATGAGGGTCAGGTAGTCCACCATGCCCTGGGTCCATTCCTCAGCCACGAACACGTACACCCGCGTGTAGTCCACCGGAAACCCGAACGTGATCACCTTGTCCTGGGCCAGCGCCGGCAAGGACAGCAGCCCCACGACCAGAGCCAACGTCAACACCAAGGCCGTCTTGCGCACCGCTTCTCCCTCCCTTGCGAGTTTCGCTTCACTGTTGCATCCCCCGGCTCACTTCTTGGTGTAACCGAAGGGCCACACCCGCAGGTAGTTGCGCACGTTGTCGTACAACTTCGCGAGCCCCAACGGCTCCAACAGCAAGAAACCGGTGATCAAGCCCCCGTAGATCACCAGCGGCAGGTGGGCCAGCGTCGAGGGAGAGATGCTGACCGCGAGCGCCGCCGCCAGCTGCCGCAGGCCGTGCTCAAGCCAGATGGGCGCGAGCAGGATGAACCCCGCGCCGAAAAAGCTGCCGATGATGCTGCCGAGGCCCCCCACGATCACCATGGCCACCGCCATGATGGACACGTCCAGCCCGAACTGCTCCGGCGTCACCGCCCGGTAGTACATGAACGCAAGCACCGCGCCGCTCATGCCGCCGATGAAGGAGCTGACGAAAAAGGCCAGGGCCTTGTAATAGAAGACGTTGATGCCGATGACCGCCGCCGCGTAGTCCTTCTCCCGCAGGGCGATCAGGGCTCGACCCACGTCGGTGCGGCGCACGTTGGCCACAAACAAGGCCACCAGCACCACGAAGGCCGCCGCCGTCCAGTAGCGGGCCTGGTCGGTGGCCAGCGGGATCCCAAAAAGATCGGGCCGGGGCACCAAGAGCGTCGCCTGGGCGCCGCCGCTGATGGCCGGCACCTGCACCAGCAGCCAGTCCACGATGCCCTGCAGGGCCAGGGTGCTCATGGCCATGTACAGGCCCCGCACCCGCATCGCGGGCAGGCCGAACAAGGACCCCACCACCGCGGCCGCCAGCCCCCCGCCCACCACCGCGAAGAGGAAGGGCACGCCCACCCGGGCCAGGTGCACCGCGGTGTACGCGCCCACTGCCATGATGGCGCCGTAGCCCAAGTGGATCTGCCCCGCCCAGCCCATGAGCACATTGAGCCCGAGAATGGCGGCCGTCCAGACGAGCCACGGCGTCAGGTAGCTGACCAGGAACAAGTCGGTGACCAGCCACGGCGCCGCGGCGGCCAAGAGGATCAGCACCGCGAGCAGCGCCCGCTCAAAAGGAATGACGGCCAGCGCCCGGTCCGCGGCGTACGTCGTATGGCGAACCCCGCATTCCCGGTAAAACATCGCCGCTCGCCCGCTCCTTCCTGCCCTACACCCGCTCAATGACCTCCCGGCCGAACAAGCCGTACGGCCGGATCAAAATGGTGAGAAAGATGACCACAGCCGCCACCACTTCCCGGGTGCCGCCGCCCACGTACGGGTCCACGTAGCCGGAAATGACGCTCTCCAACACGCCCACGATCAGGCCCGCCAACACCACGCCCGCCAGGCTGTCCAGCCCCCCCAGCACCGCCACCGACAGCGCCTTCATGAGCAAAAGCGACAGGCTCCAGTCGACTCCCTGCACCGTGCCCCACAAGACGCCCGTCACCGCGGCCACCGCGCCGCTTACGGCCCAGCTCAAGGCCACGGTGCGCTCCACCGGGATCCCTACGGCCCACGCGGCCAGGTGGTCGTCGGATACGGCCCGCATGGCGATGCCCGCCCGGGTGCGGAAGAACAAGGCCAACAGCACCACCATCACCACCGACACGGCGCCGCCCAGGATGTAGGTGCGGCTGACGAGGATGTCCCCCAGCCACACGGGCGCCTGGGAGATGGGCACCGGCATCGGTTTCGTGTCGGCCCCCAGGGTGCCGGGCACAAGGCCCCTTAGCACCACTTCCAGGCCGAAGGTGAGCATGAGGATCATGATCACCGGCTGCCCGATCATGCGCCGCAGCGCCAGCCGCTCCGTGAGCCAGCCGAGGACCCCCATGCTCGCGGCCGCGGCCAGGATGCCGGGGATGAGCCCCAGGCCGACCCGGGCGATGAAGGCCCACACCAGGTACGCCCCGGCCATGACAAAGCCGCCCTGGGCCAGGTTGACGACGCCGGAGGACTTGTACACCAGCACGATGCCCGCCGCCACCAGGGCGTACATGAGCCCCACGAGGGCCCCGTTGATGGCCAGCTCCGCCAAAAACGTCATGGCCCATCCTCCACCGGCCTAATCCGCAGCGACCGCTCGATGGTGCCGACCCGGCCGTCCTCGTACACGACCCGAGCGGCCACCTGCACCTCGCTCGCACCGCTGTAGAGCGCATCGATTACGGCCGCGTAGTGCTCGTTGATGACATTGCGGCGCAGCTTGCGGGTGCGGGTCAGCTCCCCGTCGTCGGGGTCGAACTCCTTGTGCAGGTTGACGAAGCGCCGGATGCGCAGGTCCTTAGGCATCTGGGCGTTGACCCGGCGCACCACGCCGGCGATCAGGTCGTACACCGCCGGTTTCTGCGACAGATCGGCGTACGACGTATAGGTCACGCCCCGCCCCTCGGCCCAGTGGCCCACCGCGGGGAGGTCGATGCAGATCATGGCGGTAAGATACGGTTTCCCGGCGCCGATGACCGCGGCTTCCTTGATGTAGGGGCTGAACTTGAGCTGGTTCTCGATGAACTGGGGCACGAAGCGCACCCCCGCGGCGGTGGTCACCACTTCCTCCACCCGCCCGAGGATGATCAGGTGGCCGTCCTCGTCCAATTGGCCGGCGTCGCCGGTGCGGAACCACCCGTCCAGAAAGGCGGCCTCCGTGGCCTGCGGCTGGCGGTAGTAGCCGCTGAACAGGCTCTCGGCCTTGATCAGCACCTCGCCCGCGTCGGAGATGCGCACCTGCACGCCGGGCAGCGGGCGGCCCACCGTGCGCAGCTTGACCTCGTCGTCGGTCTGGGCGGCGGTGAGGGCGGCGTTTTCGGTCTGGCCGTAGAACTGCTTGAGGTTCACGCCCAGCGCCCGGAAAAAGAGGAACGTGTCTTCGCCGATGGCCTCGCCGGCGGTGTACGCGTGGCGCACCCGGCTCAAGCCCAGGTGGTCCTTGATGGGTCCGTAGATGAGCCCTTCGCCGACCCAGCGAGCGGCCCGCTTGGCCAAACCCGCCAGGCCCTGGGGCTTGCGCCCCGCCAGCCGCTCGCGCTCCAGCTCCACGGCCAGCGGGATCATCTTCCTGAAGAGAAACCGCTGCAGGCGCCCGGACTCCTCCATGCGCACCTGCACGTGGGTCAGCATGTGGTCCCAGTTGCGGGGCGGGGCGAAATACATGGTGGGGCCGATTTCCCGCAGGTCCCTGAGCACCGTCTCCTGCCGTTCGGGGATGTGCACGGTGAAGCGCAGCGCCGCCGCGGCCGCGACGGAGAAGGTGAAGTCGCCCACCCACGCCACGGGCAGGTAGGCGACGGTGTCTTCGCCCTCGTTGAAGTACCCGGCTGCGAACGCGTTGCGTACCGCCGCCAGCGCCTGCCGGTGGGTGAGGGGCACGCCCTTGGGCTGGCCGGTGGTGCCGGATGAGTGCAAGAGCACCGCGACGTCTTCGGGGGTGACGGCGCGCAGCTGCTCGTCAAGGAAACCGGGGTTGCGCTGGCCGTACTCCCTTCCCAGCGCCTCCAGCCGGTCGCACGAAACAAGGCGCGGGTCGTCGTACACGCTCAAGCCCCGCGGGTCGTCATACAGCACGTAGGCCAGGTCCTCGCCGCCCTCGGGCAGGGACAGGAATTTGTCCACCTGTTCCTGGTCCTCGGCCAGGGCAAAGCGGGCATTTACCCGCCGGGCGATGTACGCGAGCTCGCTGGGAATCGCATCCGGGTACATGGGGCACGGCACGCCCCGCAAAAGCTGCGCCGCGAGGATGCCGAAGTACAAGCGGGGGCGGTTGTCGCCCATGATCAGGAGGGCGTCGCCCGGCCGGAAGCCCAAGGACGCCAGGCCCATGGCCATCTCCACCACGTGCCGGGCGTAGTCGGCCCACGTGTACTCTTGCCAGATGCCGTAGTCCTTTTCCCGCAGGGCGATACGGTTGCCGTAGTGCTGGGCGTTGTACAGCACAAGGCCCACCAAGGTCGGCGCGCCGAAACCAAACGCCCCAGCGGGCGCGACGGCGTCGCCCTGCGCCCCGGGCGTCGCGGTCCGCACCGCGGGCGCTCCTGCCGGCATGGCGATCATCCGGGCCGGCGGCCCAGCCGCCGCGAGCGCAGCTCCAGCCGCTCCGGCCTGCACTCCAGACATCTCGACCAGCGCCCCAGCCGCCCCGCTCGGCATGCCCGGCCCCGCTGCCGGCGACGCGGGCACCCCGGCGGCCCGCACCGCGTCTCCCGTTCCCTGCAGATCAGTACCGCGACCCATCGAAGCGGCGCTCCCCCAAGTACGCAGCGATGACGGCCGGATTGGTCATGATGTCCTGCGGCAGCCCTTCGGCGATCTGGACGCCGTGGTTGAGGACCACCACCCGGTCGGAGATGTCCATGACCACGTCCATGTGGTGCTCCACCAGGAGGACACTGGTGCCCAGCTCGTCCCGGGCGTCCAGGATGAACCGGGCCATGTACTCTTTCTCCTCCTGGTTCATGCCGGCCATGGGCTCATCCAGCACCAAAAGGCGCGGCTCGGCGGCCAAGGCCCGCGCGAGCTCCACCCGGCGGCGCACGCCGATGGGCAGCAGCTGCACGGGTTCGTGGCGTACCGCCTCCAGCTGCAGCAGGTCGATGATGGTCTCCACGTGCCGGCGGTGCCGCTCCTCCTCGTGCACGCCCCACCACCAGTACAGGGCCGCGCTGGCCAAACCGCTGCGCATGTGGATGTGGCGCCCGAGGAGGATGTTGTCCAGCACGCTCATGCCGCTGAACAAGGCCAAGTTCTGGAACGTGCGGGCCACGCCGAGCCGGGCGATGGCGTGGGGACGCAGGCGGGTGATGTCGCGCCCGGCGAAGACGATGCGCCCCTCCTGCGGCTTGTAGAAACCGGTGATCAGGTTGATGAGGGTCGTCTTCCCGCTGCCGTTGGGGCCGATGACCGCGAGAATCTCGCCCTCACGCACCTGTACGCTGACCCGGTCCACCGCCGTGAGGCCGCCGAAGCGCCGCACCAGGGAGGTGCACTCCAACACGGCGGAACCGGCGGGCACGCCGGCGGTTGCCGGCGCCGCTCCGGATCCGGCAGCCACCGGCCAACACCCCCCGTACTGGCAGTTCTTGTCGTGGACTTTTCTGCGGGAATAGTTCTTTTCCTGCTGTTCGATCGAATCATGGATTGCGCGGCGCCGGTGCGAACTTTCCGGACATCCGCCTGCGCCCGCCACCCGGCCGGGCGCCGCGCGGGCGGCCGCCGCATAGGCGGCGCCGTTCCGGCGGCAACCCCGCCGGTGCTCCGTCGGCCAGTCCTCAAGCGGTCAGTCCTCCAACGGCAGTCCTCAAACGGCAGTCCTCAAACGGCCAGGTAGCGGTCGATGACCTCCTGGTTGCTCCACAGCTCGTCCATGGTGCCCGTATAGCGCACCGTGCCCCGCTCGATGACGTAGGCCCGGTCGGCCACCCGGCGGCAGAACTTCAGGTTCTGGTCGGCCAACAGAATCGAGATGCCGCTCGCGCGGATGTCCCGCAGCCGCTCAGCCAGCTCCGCCACCACCATGGGCGCGAGGCCCTCCCCCGGCTCGTCCAAAAGCAATAGGTCCGGGTTGTTCATGAGCGCCCGCCCGATGGCCAGCATCTTGCGCTCCCCGCCGCTCAGCTGGTCGCCCCGCTTGGGCGCGAGCTCCTTGAGGCGCGGGAACAGCTCA
>DATCKT010000191.1:0-3926 GCA_036562195.1 Limnochordales bacterium | reverse complement strand
TGCGGGAACACGAGCCGGACGTCTACCGGGCGGCTGCCCGGCTGTTCACCGCCAACGGCTACCTGGCCTGGAAACTCACCGGGCGGCACGTCATGGACCGCAAAACGGCCTGCAGCGCCGGGTTGCTGGACCTGGCCACCTTTGACTGGGCCCACCGCCTGCCGCAGCTGGCCGGGGTGCGGTCGGACTGGTTTGGGGAGCTCGTCTGGCCCACCGAGGTGGTGGGCAGCGTCACGGAGGCGGCGGCCGCGGAAACCGGCCTGCGCCCCGGCACCCCCGTGGTGATCGGAACGTGCGACGTGGTGGCGGAAGCCGTCGGCGCCGGCGTCGCCCGGCCGGGCGATTTGCTGGTTGTCTTCGGCAGCTCCATCAGCTTCCTCATGTTAACCGAACGGCTCGTCCGGGACCCGCGCCTGTACGCCTCGGTCTTTGTGGGACCCGGGACGTACTTTACCGGCGGCTCCACCGCCGCCGCCGGCAGCCTCACCCGGTGGTTTGTGGACCAATTCGGCGTGCCGCCGGGTATTGCGGTTTCGCCGGCGCCGGAAGAGTCGCTGGAAGAACCGCTGCCGGCGCCGCAACCCCGGCCGGCCTCGCCCGCGGCAACAGCGACATCTCCCGAGGAGCAGCTGGCCAGGGCCTTCGCTGCCCTCGCCCGGGCGGCCGCGGCGGTTCCCGCCGGGTCCGAAGGCCTCATCGTGCTGCCGTATTGGAACGGCGCCCGCACGCCCATCCATGACCCCGCCGCCAGCGGCGTCATCCTGGGCCTGCGCAGCCGCCACACCGCGGCCCATGTGTACCGGGCGCTCTTGGAGAGCGTCGCCTACGACCTGCGCCTGTGCGTCGAGCACCTGCAAGCCGTCGGACTCCCGCCCCGCCGCATCGTCTGCACCGGCGGCGGCACCAGGAACCGCACCTGGATGCAGATCGCGGCCGACGTGCTGGGACAGGAGCTGACCTGCATCACGAAGGCGACGGCGGCGCGGGGAGCGGCGGTGCTGGCCGCGTGGGGCACCGGCGGCTGGGAACTCCACGTGCCCGTGCCGGCGGACGCGGCGGTGGAGCGGTACCTGGCCGTACCGTCCCCCGAACACCACCGCCGCTACGACGAGTTCTACCGGGTTTTCCGTGAGTTGTTCACGGCCGCGCAGCCGTTCATGCGCCAGGTGAGCGCCCTGAACGACTAGACCCTCTCCCTCCGTACGTTCCTAGGACCCGCCCTTTGGGCGACCGCCCGGGGTCGGCGCGCGGGTTGACGGGCGCGGCGCAAACCATTATTATGAACTTGGTCATATTATGACTGCGGTCACTATGCAGGCGGTGGCTAACAGGCGCTCACTGTCACGATCGTGCGCCGAGCGGGCGTTGGGGGCGATGGCTTGCGGATTCGCCAGGAGGTCAAGGAACAGATTCGCGCCGCGCTGGTCCAGGCGGGCACCGAACTCATCGAGGCGCAGGGACTGGAAGCGACCACCGTCGAGGAGATCACCCGCAGGGCCGGCGTGGCCAAGGGCACGTTCTACAACTACTTCAAAACCAAAGACGACCTGGTCTACGCCGCGGTGCAAGCGGCCGCCCAAGGGTGGGAAGAGGAGCTGGAGCACATCCTGGCCGAACACCCCACCACCTTCCGGCGCCTGCTGGCCGTGTTCGACCGCATCCTCCGCTGGGTGGAACAGCATCCGGAGCTCAACTGGATCTGGCTCATGGAAGGATTGCGCCGCATCCGGGAACCCGAGCGGCAGCACTCGCCTTTTCGGGAGATCTTGCGCCGTATCTTTGCGGCCGGCCAGGCCGCGGGCGAAATCCGCACCGACCGGTCACCTGAGGACTTCGCCGTCGACCTGAGCGGGCTGTACCTGGTCCATGCCGCCCGCGCCTATTTCCTGCGCCAGCCCCGGCTGCTCCGGGAAACCCTCGTCCAAGCCCTGGAAGTCTATTTGTATGGCGCCGCTGCCGCATCGGCAACGGCGCCCGCACCACCGGCGGTCCACGGCTCTCGGCCCGTAAAAACCGCCGCAGTCAAGCCGGCACGCCCGGGGGCGTCTGATGGCAAACCCACGACGGGCACCGCCGCAGCAAGAGAGGAAGACTGAGATGAACACACCCACGGTGCTCGATTGGACCGCCGCCTTTGCCGCCGGTCCCGCGGCGGTGGGGGGCAAGGCCTGGAACCTGGCCCGCCTATCCCGCTACGGCTTTCCCGTTCCGGTGGGCGGGGTGCTTCCCGCGAGCGCCTATGCCGGTTTCATGGCGGCACCGGCCCTGGCCCAGCTGCAGAGGCAACTGCAGCCCATCACGCCGGAGGAAGCGGCCACCAGCTACGAACCCCTGCTCGCGGAAATGCAGGCCGCCATTCGCCGTACGCCGCTTCCGCCCGGGGTGGTCAACGCCCTCCATGACTTCCTGGACCGGCACAACCTGTTGCACGTGCCCCTCGCCGTCCGCTCCAGCGCCACCGCGGAGGACGGCGCTCGGGCCTCCTTCGCCGGGATCCATGGCACCCGCCTTTTCCAGGTGGGGTTGGAGGCTGTCATCGACAGCGTCCGGGAGTGCTACGCGTCCCTCTGGACGCCGCGGGCGGTCGCGTACCGCCGGCGCTTGGGCTTGGGAGACGACGAGGTGCTGTGCGCCGTGGTCCTCTGCCGGATGGTGGGCGCCCACGGGGACCCAACCCGTGAGCCCGTGGCGGCCGGCGTCGCCTTCTCCTGCGACCCGCGCACCGGGCGGCGCGACGTCATCACTATCGCCGCGGTGCCGGGCCTCGGTGAGGCGCTGGTCAGCGGCCGCGTGAATCCCGAGCACATCGTGGTGGAGGCCGGTTGGCAGCCCAACGTCGTCCAGCGGCAACGGGGCGACGCGGCCGGCGAGGTGCTCCGCGAAGAGTTGGCGGCCCGCCTGGCCCACCTGGTGCAGCGGGTGGAATGGGCCCTGGGCGACGGCCAGCAGCCGCAAGACGTTGAATGGGCTTACGACGGCACGGACTTTTGGCTGCTCCAGGCGCGCCCGGTCACTCGCCTCCCCCGCTACACTTTCCCGGGCGCCGAGCAGCTGCCCCTCGTCTGGTCCAACGCCAACCTCAAGGACGCGCTTCCGGGGGTGCTGTCGCCCTACGCCTGGAGCATCACGCTGGCCATCTTGCGGCACAACTTGTTCGCTCCCCACCGGGCGGCCGGATACCCCGTCCCGCCGGGCCTAGAGGTGTGCCGCCGCTTCGCCGGCCGGGCATACTTCGACTTCACGTCCCTGTTCTGGGCCTTCTACGACGGCCTGGGCATCACCGCCGCCGAGTTCAACCGCTCGATGGGCGGCCATCAGCCCGAGCTGCCCGTGGCCGAACCCGATCCCATGAAAGGACCGCAGGCGCGCCGGCGCAACCAAGCCCGTGGCCGCTTGGTGCGGGCCATCCTGCGGCTGGACAAGCGCCTGCCGGCTGAGATCCGCGCGGTGATGGGCACGACCCGCCGCTACCGGAACCTGGACCTCGCCGGGGAGTCCATGGACAGCCTCCGGCAACGCATCAGCGACCTGATGGCGGTTTCCTACGAGTTCGGCCCCAAGAGCATGCTGGCCAACACCTCGGCCGCCGTCTGGCACGACCTGCTGGAGAAGCTGCTCAAGAAAGTCGCCCCCGCCGAGGCCGCCGCCCTGGCCTCGGACCTGGTGGCCGGGTCCGGGCAGATTGCCAGCGCCGAGCACGGCTACCGGCTGCTGGACTTGGCCGCCCAAGCGGCCGCGGATGGAGCGGCGCGGGCCCTTTTCAGCGCGGGGCCGGTAACCCTGGAGGCGTGGCGGCGGCTCCCGGCCGGCTCGCCCTTCCGGGCGGAACTCGAGCGGTTTCTGCACGACTTCGGCCACCGGGGCGTCTACGAAGTGGACATCGCCAACCCGCGCTGGATCGAAGACCCCA
The DNA here is from genome assembly GCA_036562195.1 of Limnochordales bacterium. GTDB lineage: Bacteria > Bacillota > Limnochordia > Limnochordales > ZCTH02-B6 > ZCTH02-B6. The sequence continues at coordinate 16 of DATCKT010000191.1, read as the reverse complement.
CATACGTCTTGGAGCA
>DATCKT010000171.1:0-1594 GCA_036562195.1 Limnochordales bacterium | reverse complement strand
TGCCGGAAGGGCGCGGGCTTTTCACGACGCTGACGGTGCGGGAAAACCTGGAGCTCGGCGCCTACACCGCCCGGGCCCGCCGCCAGGCTTCAGAAACCCTGGAAAGGGTCTTTGCGCTGTTCCCCGTCCTCAAGCAGCGGCAGTCGCAGCTGGCGGGTTCGCTGTCCGGCGGCGAGCAGCAAATGTGCGCCATCGGGCGGGGGCTGATGGCCCAGCCCCGGCTGCTCATGATTGACGAGATGTCGCTGGGCCTGGCGCCGCTGCTGGTGCAGAGGATGTTTGAGGCCGTGGCGGAGATCTCTCGCACCGGCGTGAGCGTGCTCTTGGTGGAGCAGCACGTCCGCCACGCGCTGCGCATCGCCAACCGCGCCTGCGTGCTGGAGAAGGGGCGCAGCGTCACGTTCGGTCCGGCCCAGGAGGTCGCGCAACAGATTCACTTCCAGAGCGTCTACCTGGGCGCGACAGCCGGCGGGGGTGCCCGCGCGTGATCGCTTTCGTCAAGACGGGGCGAGGGGCGGGCGAAGCCGCCCTTGTAGAGGTGGCCGACCCCCGCCCAGGCCCGGGCGAGGTGGGCGTCCGCGTTGCGGCTTGTGGTGTGTGCGGCAGCGACCTGCACGCGTTCAAATCGGACCCGGGCTACGAGTGGATCAACCCGCCAGTCGTACTTGGCCACGAGGGAGCGGGCACCGTGGTGTCCACCGGTCCCGGCGTGACGCGGTTTAAGCCGGGCGACCCGGTGGTGCCGGTTTCCGTACAGGGCTGTCTTGAGTGTCCCGCGTGTTTGGAGGGCAAGACCAACCGCTGCCGCTGGCGGCGGGTCATGGGCCTCAGCCACGACGGGGCGATGGCCGAGTACGCCGTCGTCCGGGAAGAGTACCTGCTCCCGGTGCCGGAGGGCTTGCCCCTGGAGACGGCCGCCCTGGCCGAGCCGCTTTCCGTCGCGGTGCACGCGGTGTTCCGCGCGCACCTGGCGCCGGGCGACCTGGTGGTCGTTTCCGGCGCCGGCCCCATCGGGCTTTTTTGCGCCCTGGTGGCCAGGCGGTGGGGGGCGGATGTGGTCGTTACCGGCCTTGAGCAGGATGACGCCTTGCGGCTCGAGGCGGCCCGCCGCCACGGGTTAGCCGCCGTCAACGTGACCCGCACGCCGGTGGAAAGCGCGTTGGCGCGCCGGCCCAACCGGTGGATCGAGGCGTCGGGTTCTTCAGCGGCCCTGGCGGCAGCGTTTGATCTCCTGGTGCCCGGCGGGCGGCTGGTGGTGGTCGGCCTCTATCCGCAGGCGTTCACTTTCCCGCTGAACCGGGCTGTCCGCGACGAGCTCACCATCGCTTTCAGCTACGGCTCGACCTTCCGGGACTACGATCTCGCGCTGCGGCTCCTGGCCGAGGGGCTGGTGGACAAGGACCTCTTCGTCACCCGCTACCCCTTGCGGGAAGCGGCGCGAGCCTTTGCGGACGCGATGGAAGGCCGGCTGGTGAAGGCCATGCTCATTCCCTAAGCCGCACGGTGGACAGCGGCTGAACCCGCACAGGAGGAGTCGTATGGCGCGGCTCATGGTCACAGGCGTTTTGGGCTGTATCGGCGCGTGGGTCGCCCG
>DATCKT010000167.1:0-1821 GCA_036562195.1 Limnochordales bacterium | reverse complement strand
GGCGTTGCGCTTGTGGGGCCGGTTCATGGTGACGATGGCCACCGGCCCGTCCTGCGCGAGCAGAATGTGCTCATAGGCCTCCACAGGTGCGCCCAACATCGTCGCTCCTCCTTTCCGCCGCGCGGCGCAGTTGGATACGGTTGTCCGTCACACGGCCAGATAGCGGCCCGTCGCTTCCTCGTCCGCCAAGAGCTCTTCGACGCCGCCTTCGCGCCGGATGGCCCCCTTGTGGATCAGGTAGCCCCGGCCGCACAGCAGGGCGGCGAAGCGCACGTTTTGTTCGGCCAGCAGGATGCTGATGCCTTCCTTCGCGATGGCCGCGATGCGCCCGAGCAACTGCTCCACCACCACGGGCGCGAGCCCGTCGGTGGGTTCGTCCAAAAGGATGAGGGTTGGATTGGCCACCAGCGCCCGGGCCAGGGCCAGCATGCGCTGCTCGCCGCCGCTTAAGAAACCGGCCAGCTGCCGCCGCCGCTCCGCAAGGACGGGAAACAGCTCATACAGCTCCTCCCGCGGGCGGCGGCGGGTGTGGGCGGCTTCGGCCACCTCCAGGTTTTCCTCCACCGTCAGCCCGGGGAACATGCGCCGGTCCTGGGGCACGTAGGCGATGCCCGCCCGGGCCCGGGCATGGGGCGGCCAGCGGGTGATGTCCTGCCCTTGCCAATATATGGCGCCGTTTCTGGGGCGGATGTGGCCCATGAGGGTGCGCAGCGCGGTGGTCTTGCCCGCGCCGTTGCGGCCCACCAACGCCACCACCTCGCCCCGGCCCACGTGCAGCGAGAGCCCGTGCAGGATCTTGCTCGGGCCGATGGAGGCGTGGATGTCACGGGCGGCCAGCAAAGGTTCCACCCAGGTACACCTCCTTGACGGCCGGGTTGCTGCGGATGGCTTCCGGCGTGCCGTCGGCCAGGATGCGCCCCTGGTGCAGGACGACGACCCGGTCCGCCATGGAAAACACGATGTCCATGTCGTGCTCGATGAGGACCACCGTCACGCCGCCGGCCTTGACCATATCCCGGAGCGTCCCGATGACGTGCTCCGTTTCGCCCGGAGCGAGGCCCGCCGCCGGCTCGTCCAAAAGCAACAACCGCGGGTCGGTGGCCAGGGCCATGGCCACTTCGACCAGCTTCTGATCGGCGTGGGACATCTGCCCGCACAGCCGGTCGGCCTGGTCGGCCAAGCCCACCCGGTCAAGCAGCTCCAGGGCCCGCCGGCGGGAGGGGTGGCGGGCGTAGGCCGGCCAAAACAGGATCGTGTCGTTGTCCCGCGCCAGGCACGGCAAAAGCACGTTCTCCAGCGCCGTCAAGTCCGGAAAGACGCTGGTGATCTGGAAGGTGCGGGCAAGCCCCGCCCGCACGATGGCCGCGGCCGGCCAGCCGGTGATGTCCTCCCCGTCCAGGTACACCCGGCCCGCGTCGGGCACGTGGGCGCCGGTGATGAGGTGAAAGAGGGTCGTCTTGCCCGCGCCGTTCGGGCCGATCACCGCGGTCAGCTCCCCCGCCCGCACGCTCAAGTCGACCCCGTCCACCGCCCGCACGCTGCCGAAATGCTTGCGCAAGCCGTGGGTGCGCAGGAGAGGGCGATTTTCCGGCACCGCGCCGGCGCCTGCAGTGGCCTGCGCGCGGCCCGTGTTGAGCCCGCCGTCCACTCACACCGCCTCCTCGCCGGTCCTGCCGGACCTGGTGACCCGGCCGGCCTGGGCGCCCTGTGCCCCGCCCACCGCTCCGGCAGCCGCCTGTACCCCGGACACCGCCGGCACCCCGGTAACCGCCTGCGCCCCGGCCGCGGCCGGCTGCCTTGCCGGTTTCCAGCGCAACACCA
>DATCKT010000147.1:0-4077 GCA_036562195.1 Limnochordales bacterium | reverse complement strand
GAGCGCAGCAGCATCTGGTTCGGCGGCAAGCTGCCCGAGAGCTTCTACACCTATGGCACGCCGCATCCCGAGGTGGCGGCGGCGGCCAAGACCGCGTGAGGGCGAGCCAGGCGGGTGCGGGATTGACCCTTACGGGGCACCACTGGTGTCTCTCGTGTTCGGGCAGGCCCGGCGGGTGCGGGGTTGAGCCATGCCCGCCCGGCAGCCGGCCGGTGGACGAGCCCGCCAACCACACGCGGCCGGGCCTGCCGATTACGGCCCGGCCGCCGGCGCACCGCACCGCGGCGGCGCGCGGCGGCGCCGCACGGCTGGCCGACCGGTTGGTGCGCCGCGGATGCCGGCGGGGCCAAAGACGTGCGGCCGGGTGGGCCCCCCTGCCCGATCAAAGACAGGCAAATCCATCAATGACAAAAAACAATTCAGTGACGTCGAAGGGGGTTTGAGGCAGTGAAGCGGATGTCGTGGTTCGTGGCGGTCACCGTTGTCGCGATGCTGCTTTTGGGTGCCCAGAGCACCATGGCCCAGACGGTGCTGCGATTCGCCAACTTCTTCCCCGGGCCCGCGGGCCAGAGCCGGCTGGTGGATGAGTTTGCCGAGGACATCCGGCGCATCACCAACGGCCGCGTCGTGATCGAGCACTATCCGGGCGGGACGCTCCTGGGCGCAGCCGACATCTACGACGGCGTCGTGCAGGGCATCGCCCACCTGGGCTTGTCCAACCTGGGCTACACCTTCGGCCGGTTTGTGGAAACCGAGCTCCTGGACCTGCCGCTGGGCTTCCCCAACGCGTGGGTGGCCAACCAGGTGGTGCAGGAGTACTACGACCGCTACCAGCCGGCCGAGTGGAACGACACCGTCGTGCTGGCGCTGCACGCTTCGCCGGTCAACGTCATCCTGAGCGCCGAACGGCCGGTGCGGCAGCTGGAGGACATGCGCGGGCTGACGCTGCGGGGCACCGGCTACATCGCCCAGTTTGTGGAGGCCCTGGGCGCCGTGGCCCGGCCCATCGCGATGCCCGAGGCGTATGACTCCGTCAGCCGCCGGGTCATCGACGGGCTCATGATCCCCTACGAGACCGTGGTCACCTTCCGCCTGGGCGAAGTGACCAAGTACATCACCGAGGCGTGGCCCTTCGGCCAGGTGTACACCTTCTACGTTGTCGCCAACAAGGCGGCGTGGAACTCCCTGCCCCGCGACGCGCAAGCCGCCATCACCGACTACCTGCGGGGCGAGTTCCGCGAGAAGCTGGCCAAGATGTGGAACGACATCGACATCATCGGCTGGGAGTACGCCCGGCAAGCCGGGATGGAGTTCATCACCCTGTCCGAGGAGGAGCTGGCCCGTTGGCAGGCTTACGCGGACCAGGTGATCGAGCAGTACATCCGCAACATGGTGGCCCGCGGCTACTCGGAGCGGGATCTGCGCGAGCGGATCGCGTTCGTCCGGGAGCGCATCCAGTACTGGACCGAGCAGCAGAAGGCCTTGGGGGTCAAGTCGCCGACGGGGCCCGACTCCGTGCGGCTGTAATCCGGAGGCATGGCAGGGGCGCGGGCCCGCCGCTGGGGCACGCGGGCCCGCTTGGGCCCCCGGGACCATCAAGGAGGCAGAGGGCCGATGGCTTTCCGGCGCTTCGCCGAGCGGGCCGCCCACGTCAGCGAAACGTTGGGCGTCTACGCGGTGCTTTTCATCATGATTCTAACAGTGATTGACGTAATCGGCGCCAAGGTGTTCGTGCGGCCCGTGCGGGGCTCGACGGAGCTGGTGGGCTTCGCGCAGCTGGTGGCCATCGCCGGGGGCATGGCCATGGCCTGCTTCGCGGGCCGGCACGTGGCGCTGGAGTTTGTGGTGGATCGCCTGCCGGCGGTGCCCAAGCGGGTCGTGGAGGCCGTCGTGGCCTTGTTGGGCCTGGTCCTGTTTGGCGTCCTGTCGTGGCAATCGTTCCTGTACGGCCGGGCGCTGGCCGCCTCCGGCCAGATCGCGTCCACCGCGCGCATTCCCTTCTATCCCTTCGCGTACGCCCTGGCGATGCTGTCCGCCGTCACGGTGCTCTACTTCCTGGTGGAGCTCGGGCGCGTGGTGCTTGGGGAGCGGCGGGAGCCATGACGCCCGTACAGGTCGGGATCATCGGGATCGCGGCGCTGCTATTCCTGTTCCTGCTGCGTTTCCCCGTGGCCTTTTCGCTGGCGCTGGTGGGGTTTGTGGGTTTTGGCTCCTTGACCTCGTTCCAGGCGGCGGCCAGCCTCCTGGCCCGGGATGTGTTCTCGCAGCTGTCCTCCTACGGCCTGAGCGCCATCGCCATGTTCGTGCTGATGGGTTCCTACGGCTTGATGGCCGGCCTGGGCGAGCGGCTGTACAACGCCGCCCACCGGTTTGTGGGCTCCCTGCCGGGAGGCCTGGGGATGGCGACGGTGCTCGCGTGCGCGGGGTTCGCGTCCATCTCCGGCTCCACCACGGCCACGGCGGCCACCATGGGCAAGATCGCCCTGCCGGAGATGCGCCGCTACGGGTACAACATGACTCTGGCCAGCGGCAGCGTGGCCGCAGCCGGAACGCTGGGCATCCTCATCCCGCCCAGCACGGTGTTCCTGGTGTACGCGTTTCTCACCCAGCAGCCCATCGGCGCGCTGTTCACGGCGGGCATCGTGCCGGGCATCATCCTGGCGGCCATGCTCGCGGCCACGGTATACCTTATCTGCCGTTGGCGGCCTGAGCTGGGGCCGCCCACGGAGCGGTCGCCGTGGAGCGAGCGGCTGCGGGCGGCGGCGGGCGCGTGGCAAGTCATCACGCTGTTTTTGCTGGTGGTGGGCGGGCTTTTCTTCGGCTGGTTCAGCCCGACCCAAGCCGGCGCCATCGGGGCTTTCGGTGCCCTGGTCGTCGGCCTGCTCAACCGCGAGATTTCGTGGCCCATGCTCATCGAGGGCACCCGGGACGCTTTGCGCACGTCGGTGATGATCATGGCGCTGATCGCGGGCGCGAGCGTCTTCGGCCGCTTCATGGCGGTGACGCGCATCCCGTTTCTCATCGCCGGGTGGGTCGAGAGCCTGCCCTTATCGGCCAACGGCATTCTCTGGGTCATCGTCCTGATCCTGTTCATCGGCGGCTTCTTCATGGACGCCATGGCGCTGGTGACCCTGCTGGTGCCGGTGCTTTTCCCGGTGGTGCAGCGGCTGGGGTTTGATCCCATTTGGTTTGGCGTCATCATCGTGCTTACCGCGGAGATGGGCGTCATCACGCCGCCGGTGGGGGTGAACGTGTACGTCATCAAGAACATCGCCCCCGACATCCCGCTGGGGGAAATCTTTCGCGGCATCGTGCCGTTCCTGGTGCCCCTGTTCCTGATGGTGGGGCTGCTCATGGCCTTTCCGCAGCTGGCCCTGTGGCTGCCGAGCCTGGGCCGCTGAACACTGCCTCCGGGCGACAAAGGAGTGACGGGTGAGTGGAAAAGCAGGTGGACCTGCAGGCCTTGCGGGCCCGGTACGAAGAGCTGATCGGGTTTATGCCGCCCCGGGCCGGCGCGCGTTTGGAAGTGTTGGCCGAGGTGGACCCCGAGACGCTGCTCATGCAGGAGGAGATTCGCCGGCGGCTCATGTACCCGCCGTGTTTCGACGTGAAGACGGCGCAGCTGATGCTCTTCGGCATGCTGCTCATGACCTTGGCCGATGCGGCCCGGCTGCACGGCATCGCCGCCCGGCGGGCCGGCGCCACGTGGGAAGAGCTGACCGCGGTCGTGGGCTTGGCGTACCTTTTCCGGGGCCTGCCTGCGGCCAACCTGGGTTCGCTCATCATCAAGGAGATGATGGACAAGGAGCGGGCCCAGGAGCAAGGCCAGGGGGCCGGAAAGTGAGGGACGCGGCATGGTGATGGTGCGCGTCCACATGATGGAGGGGCGCTCCAAGGAGCAGAAGGCGGAGCTCATCGCCCGGCTGACCGCGGTGGTGACGGAAACCTTGTCGGTGACTCCCGAAGACGTGCGCGTCATCCTGCTGGAAGTCTCGCCCGACGCCTGGGGCATCGCGGGGACGCCCGCCAGCAAGCTGCGGCAGGCGGCGGAGGGCGGCGGACGCTGACGCGCCCCGC
>DATCKT010000130.1:0-7005 GCA_036562195.1 Limnochordales bacterium | reverse complement strand
GACACGGTGGAGAGCCTCACGGCCCGCATCCAAAAGGAAGAGCACCGCATCTACCCGGAGGCCATCCAGCTGTTTGCCGAGGGCCGTCTGCAGGTGGACGGCCGCCGGGTGCGGATTCTTCCCGTTCCGGATCCGGCTCGGGTCCCGGATGCGGCCGGCGCCCGGGGGCCGGGGGCGCTGCGGCAGGCTTGAGCCGGGACAAGAGGCGGCTCCACGGCACGCGCGTGGACAGCTGGCTGGACACAATGGAGGACATGGTTCTGGGCAGCGTGGCCCGGCGCCGCGCCGGGCGGGTTGCCCGGCAGGAGGATCGACCATGACGGTGCAGACGCAGAGCGCGGGGCGACGGCGCGCCCTCATCAGCGTGTCGGACAAGCGGGGCGTGGTGGAGTTCGCCCGCGGCCTCGCGGAACTGGGCTTTGAGATCGTGTCCACAGGGGGGACGGCGGCGGCCCTGGCCCCGCATGTGGCGGTGACGCCGGTCAGTGCGGTGACCGGGTTTCCCGAGATCCTGGACGGGCGGGTGAAGACGTTGCACCCGGCCATCCACGCCGGCATCCTGGCCCGCCGCGACGTGCCGGCGCACATGGCGGCCCTGACGCAGCTGGGCCTCGCCCCCTTCGATGTGGTGGCCGTGAACCTGTATCCCTTTGTGGAGACCGTGCGCCGGCCGGGCTGCACCTTGGCGGAAGCGGTGGAGCACATCGACGTCGGGGGACCGGCCATGGTGCGGGCCGCGGCCAAAAACCACGCCCACGTGTGGGTGGTGGTGAATCCCGACCGGTACCCGGAAGTGCTGGCGGCGCTGGGCCGGGAGCAGGCCGGGGCGGGTCCAGGGGCGGACGAGGCCCAACGCCTGCGCCGGGTGCTGGCCCAAGAGGCGTTTGCCCACACGGCCGCCTACGACGCCGCCATCGCCGCGTACCTGGCGGGGCAGCTGGATGAGACCCGCAGTGGGGAGGCGGCCGCCGGCGGGAAGGAGGCCGCGGGCGCGGCCGGCACCTCAGGCCGCGAGGGAGCCGCTTTCCCGCCCGTGTGGCAAGTGTCCCTGGTGCAGGCCCAGGCGTTGCGGTACGGGGAAAACCCCCACCAGGCGGCTGCCTTCTACGTGGAAACGCCGCCGCCGGCCGGCACCATCGCGGCCGCCGAGCAGCTGCAGGGAAAGGAGCTTTCCTTTAACAACATCCACGATGCGCACGCCGCGCTGGAGATGGTGCGGGAATTCGAGGCGCCGGCGGTGGCCGCGGTCAAGCACGCCAACCCGTGCGGCCTCGCGGTGGCGGAGACCGTCGCCGAGGCCTTCGCCAGGGCCCGGGACGCGGATCCGGTGTCCATCTTCGGGGGCATCGTGGCCGCGAACCGCCCGGTGGACGCCGAAGCCGCCCGGGCCATGCGGGAGCTGTTCCTCGAGGTGATCATCGCGCCCGACTTTACACCGGAAGCCCTGGAGGTGCTGGCCGGCCGCCCCAACCTGCGCCTGCTGCGGGTGCAGCCGTGGGCCGCGCCCGCGCCCGCGTACGACTGGAAGCGGGTGGGCGGCGGGCTCCTGGTCCAGGAGGCCGACTGGAAGCCCGAACGGCTCGATCCCGCCCAGGAGCGGGTCGTCACCCGCCGGGCGCCGACGGCGGAGGAGTGGCGGCAGCTGGAGTTCGCCTGGAAGGTGGTCAAGCACGTCAAGTCCAACGCCATCGTGCTGGCCCGGGATTTCGTGACCGTCGGGATCGGCGCCGGCCAGATGAACCGGGTCACCGCCGCCCGGCTGGCCATCGAGCAGGCGGGGCCCCGGGCCCGGGGGGCGGTGCTGGCGTCGGAAGCCTTCTTCCCGTTCCCGGACGTGGTGGAGGCGGCCGCCGCCGCCGGCGTCACCGCCATCGTCCAGCCGGGCGGGTCCCGGCGGGACGCGGATTCCATCGCCGCCGCGGACGCGGCCGGCATCGCCATGGTGTTCACGGGCCGCCGCCATTTCCGGCACTGACACTCGTGGGGAGGATGGGCATGCGGGTACTCGTCGTCGGCCAGGGAGCGCGGGAGCACGCCTTGGCATGGGCCTTGGCCCAAAGCCCCCGCATCAAGGAGCTGTATTGCGTCCCCGGCAATGCGGGCATCAGCACGGTGGCGCGCTGCGTTTCCGTTGCCCAAGGGGGCGCGGAGGATCTGGCGGAGTGGGCGGCGGCGCACCGCATCGACTTGACGGTCGTTGGCCCGGAGGCGCCCTTGGTGTCCGGCATCGCCGACGCCTTCGCGGCCCGGGGCCTGCGCCTGGTGGGACCGTCCCGCGCCGCCGCCGCCATCGAAGGGAGCAAGGTGTTCGCCAAAGACCTCATGGCCCGCTGGGGCATTCCCACGGCGCCCTACCGGGTGTTCACGGATCCCGAGAGCGCCCGGGCGTATGCCCGCCGGCAGGGGCTGCCGCTGGTCATCAAGGCCGACGGCTTGGCCGCCGGGAAAGGCGTCACCGTCGCCAAGGACTGGGAAGCGGTGGACGGCGCCATCCGCTCCCTCATGGAGGAGCGGGTCTTCGGCGAGGCCGGCGACCGCGTCATCATTGAAGAGTTCATGCCCGGCCGCGAAGTGAGCGTGCTGGCCCTCACCGACGGCGAGACTGTGATCCCGCTCGCGCCCGCCAGGGACCACAAGCGGGTGGGCGACGGCGACACCGGGCCCAATACGGGCGGCATGGGCGCCTTTTCGCCGGTCCCCGACGTGACGCCGGAGCTGGTGGAGCAGGTGCGGCGGGAAATCCTGGAGCCGACGGTCAAGGCCCTGGCCGCGGAAGGCCGGCCTTACCGGGGCGTGCTGTACGCGGGCCTCATGCTCACCCCCACGGGCCCCAAGGTGGTGGAGTTCAACTGCCGGTTGGGAGATCCCGAGGCCCAGGTGGTGCTGCCCCGCCTGGCCACCGACTGGCTGGACGTTTTTGAGGCGCTGGCCGACGGGCGGCTGGGGGAGGTTTCCCTCGCGTGGCGCGACGAAGCGGCTGTGTGCGTGGTGCTGGCCTCCCGGGGCTACCCGGGCGCTTACGAAACCGGCCATCCCATCGACGGCCTTGACGCGGCCGGAGCGGATCCCAAGGTGCTTGTGTTCCACGCCGCGACCCGGGAGCAAGACGGAACCCTTGTCACCGCCGGCGGTCGGGTGCTGGCGGTGACGGCCCTGGGGGAGGATCTGCCGGCGGCCCGGGAGCGAGCCTACCGCGCCGTGGAGCAGATACGTTTTGCGGGCATGCACTACCGCCGGGACATCGCCAGCAGCGCCTTGACGGTTTCCTCGTCGGGCGAGACGTAGACCGTCTGGTGGTGGTCGTAGATCACCATGCCCGGGCGGGCCCCTTTGGGCTTGCGCACGTGCCGCACCCGGGTCCAGTCCACGGCCACGTTGCTGGATTGGCGGGCTTTGCTGAAATAAGCCGCCAGCTGGGCCGCTTCCCGCAGATCCGCGGCGGTGACCTCCCCCTGGGGCTGGAGAATCACGTGGGCGCCGGGCAGGTCCTTGACGTGCAGCCAGATGTCGTCGGGCTGGGCGGTGCGGAGGGTCAGCCGGTCGTTTTGCCGGTTGTTGCGGCCGATGAGCACCCGCGCGCCGCCCGTGGTCCGCGCTTCCAGCGGCTTGGGGGCGTCGCCGGAGGCCGCGCCGTTGGGCCGGGCCGGGTTTGGGCTCGGCGGGGCTCCTTCCACCGCCACGCCGGCGGCCGCCAGCTCCGCTTCGATCTCCGTCAGGTCGGCCAAGCTGTCGGCCATGTCCAGATGCAGGGCCACCTGGTCCAGATAGGCCAGGTCCGCCAGGGTGGCATCCAGTTGGCCTTGGACCGCGATCCGGGCGGCCCGGGCCTTGGCGTAGCGCTTGAAGTACCGCTGGGCGTTGTCCGCCGGGCTGAGGGCCGGATCCAACGGGATGGTGACGGGTTCGCCGCCGGCGTAGTAGTTGGGCAGCGTGACCGCGGCGCCCCGCGGGACCTGATGCAGGTTCGCAGTGAGCAGCTCCCCGTACAGCCGGTATTCATCCGCCCGCTGGGCATCCTCCAGATCCTTGCGCAGGTTGTCGGCCTTGCGGGCAAGGCGCGCCCGGGCCGCAGCCACCAGGCGCTCCAGCCGCTGCTTCTCTCTCTGTAAGGCCAAGCTGGCCAGCCGGTGATCGTAATAGGCCGCTGCGGCCGCGCTGGGGCTTGAGCCAAGCTCCACGCTGCCCGCGGCCTGCATGGGCGGAAACGCCCAGAACTCCACCGGCGTGCCCGCCGCATCCCGCACGATGGCCGGCTGAAACCGGCCTTCCGCCGCAGCCGTCGCCAGGCCCAACAGGGCGTCGGCGACCCGCTCCAGGTCGGCCGGGGACAACTGGCCGTGGCGTACCTCGGGGTCCAACCCCGCCCGCAGGAGCACTTCCCGGGCCGCAAAGGGTCCAAACCCGTCGTACAGGTCCGCAATGGTGCGCGCCACCGGCTGGGGCGCCGGCTGCAGGCCCAAAAGGCGCGAAACGTCCTCCCGCGCCGTGCGGCGGGGGTCGCGCTTGGGCGGGACGGGCGGCGGCTCATACGTTTCGCCGGGAAGCAGCGCCCGGCGGGCGCCGCCCTGGGGCGCGGTGCGCTTTAGCGCGTCCAGAATGCGGCCGGTGGCTTCTTCCACCAGGATCACGTTGCTGTGGCGGCCCGTCAGCTCGGCGATGAGCGCCAGCCGCGCGCGACGTCCCGTGCTGTCCACGGCTTCACACACGATGCGCACGATCCGGTCGAGGCCCACCGTTGAGACATGGAGGATGCGGGCCGGCTCCAGGTGCTTGCGCAGCAGCATGCAAAAGGCCGGAGGGTGCGGCGGGTTGGGCGGCTGGGTTTCCGTGAGGTGCAGGCGCGCGTAGCCCGGCTCCACGCTGATGAGCAGCCGCCGGTTGTGGCCCGGCTGGCGGCAGTGCAACACCAGCGTGCGGGCGTCGGGCTGCTGGATCTTGTGGATGCGGGCGTCGGCCAGGGCGCGGTTCAGTTCGGCCGCCACCGCGGCGGCAAACAGGCCGTCGAAAGGCATGATGGCTGGTCCTCCCGGGCAGCGCCGGAGCTCCCGGCGGGTGGGCGATGCGGGGCACCACGGGGCCGCGGACCGGTGCCGGCCCCGTGCAAGACCCGGGGATCATTCTACCACAGCCGGACTCGCGGCGCGGGGGCCCGCGGCCCGCCGGGAGGAGGAGACCTGACCGTGGCGAAAGCATAAGCAATTTCCACGGGGGTGGGCCGCCCATGCGCAAACTCGGGGTGGTGTTGGCGGCGGCGCTGCTGGTGGTGGCGTGGCTCGGCCGCCCGGGCCAGGGGCAGACGCAGGTCGATACGGCGGCCATCCGGCTGCAGACGGCGCTGCGCTATATGGCGATGGGCTGGATGGCGGAGGCCCGCGAGCACCTGCAGCAGGCGGTGCGCCTCGCACCCCGTCACGTGGAGGCGCGGGTGCTCTTGGCCATGAGCTACCACGCCGACGGGCTGTTGGATCAGGCCCTGACCCATTACCGGGTCGCCGTGGCGCTCGACCCGGAACTGGCCGCCCTGCGGGTGCTGATGGGGGAAATATACCTGTCCTTAGGGATGCTGGCGGAGGCGGAGGCCGAGTACGCCGCGGCTCTGGCCAGCGACGAGGGCGCCGGCTGGGCCTACTACGGCTTGGGCCGCGTGCGGCAGGCCCGGGGGGACGGAGACGCAGAGGAGATGTACCAGGCAGCCGTCACCCATGCCCCCGATCTTCTGGATGCCCGGCTGCGGCTGGGCCGCCTGCTGCGGGACCGGGGTCAAGCCGAAGAAGCACTGGCCCATCTTTTGCACGCCCAGCGCCTGGACAGCCGCCTGCCCGCGGTCAGGCTCGAGCTGGGGCTCACCTATGAACTGCTGGGCCGCATCGCCGAGGCCGAGCACGAGTACCGCATGGTGCTGCAGATGGATCCCGCCAATGTGGAAGCCCGCCACCGCCTGGGAATGCTAGAGGCAGCCCAGGGCGACACATGATCCGCCGGCGCGGGAAATAAGCATACAATCGCCGTCCCGCTCGGGGGCGGCAGCTCGTTCCCGCGGGGGGGACCGTTCGTGGAAGAACCCCAGTGGCACCAAATGTCGGCGGCCGAGGCCGTGCGGCGGACGGCCACCGACCCTGAGCGAGGACTCTCCGACGCCGAAGCCCGCCGGCGGTTGGCGCAGCACGGTCCCAACCGCCTGCCCGAACACGAAGGCGAGTCTCCCCTTACCCTTTTCCTGAAACAGTTTCAAGATCTTATGGTACTGGTGCTCCTGGGGGCGGCGCTGGTGTCCGCCCTGCTGGGGGAGCTTTTGGACGCGGCGGCCATCTTCGTCATCGTGCTGCTCAACGGCGTTCTCGGTTTCGTGCAGGAGTACCGGGCCGAGCGGTCGCTGTTGGCCTTGCAGAAGTTAACCGCGCCCACAGCCCGCGTCGTGCGGGACGGGCTTGAGCGCATCGTGCCCGCCGAGGAGCTGGTACCGGGCGATGTGGTGGTGCTGTCCGAAGGCGACCGGGTGCCGGCCGACGGCCGTCTTATCGAAGCCCACGCCTTGTCCGTGGACGAATCGCTGCTGACGGGCGAGTCGGCGCCCGTGGCCAAGGACGCGGCTTGCGTGCATCCGGCCGGGACGGGCTTGGCGGACCGGACCAACATGGTGTTCATGGGCACGGCCGTGGCCCGGGGCCGCGGCGTGTACGTCGTGACCGGCACGGGCATCAACACGGAGATCGGGCAGATCGCCGGCATGATCCAGGAGGCGGAGCCGCAAGCGACGCCTTTGCAGCGGCGCCTGGAGCAGCTGGGGCGGGTGCTGGTGCTGGCCTCCCTGGCCATCGTGGCGGTCGTGTTCGCCGCCGGCGTGCTGCAAGGGTTTCCCGTGTACCGCATGTTCCTGGTGGCCGTGAGCCTTGCGGTCGCGGCCATCCCCGAAGGGCTGCCGGCCGTGGTCACCATCGCCCTGGCGCTGGGCGTGCAGCGCATGTTGCGGCGCCGGGCCATCGTGCGCCGCCTGCCCGCGGTGGA
>DATCKT010000119.1:0-3261 GCA_036562195.1 Limnochordales bacterium | reverse complement strand
GGCGCCGCGCTAGGCTTGCCGCCCGACCGGGTGTACGGCTCGTGGCAGGAGATGCTGGAGCGGGAAAGCGCCCTGCCGCCCGACCAGCGCATGGAGATGGTGGCCATCGTCACGCCCAACCATCTCCACTACGAGATCGCCCGGGCTTGCCTGGAGCGGGGTTTCCACGTCATCTGCGACAAGCCGCTGACCAACACGGTGGAAGAAGCCGAGGCCCTGGTGCAGCTCACCCGGGAACGGGACCTGGTCTTCGCCGTCACGTACACCTACGCCGGCTACCCCATGGTGAAAGAAGCCCGGGAACTGGTGGCCGGCGGGGAGCTGGGCGAGCTGCGCAAAATCGTAGTGGAGTACCCGCAGGGCTGGCTCAGCGAACCCATCGAGGGCGAAAACAAGCAGGCCGCGTGGCGCACCGATCCGGCCCGGGCCGGCGTGGGCGGCGCCGTGGGCGACATCGGTTCGCATGCCGAGTACTTGGCACGCTGCATCACCGGGCTGCACATCGAAGAGTTGTGCGCCGACTTGACGGCCTTCGTCCCCGGCCGCCGGCTGGACGACGACGCCAACATGCTGGTCCGGTGGCAGCACGGCGTCAAGGGCGTGCTGTACGTGTCGCAGATCTCGGCCGGCGAGGAGAACAACCTGCGCATCCGCGTCTACGGCCGGCACGGGTCGCTGGAGTGGCAGCACCGGGACCCCGACACTCTCATGGTGCGGCCGGCCTCCGGGCCCGCGCGCATCTTGCGCCGGGGCCATCCGTACCTGTCGCCCGTCGCCGCCCACTTCTCCCGGCTGCCGACGGGCCATCCTGAGGCGTTTATCGAGGCCTTCGCCAACATCTACCGCAGCGCGGCCCGGGTCGTGGCCGCCAAGGCGGCGGGCCAGACGCCGGACCCGCTGGACTTGGACTTCCCTACGGTAGCCGACGGGGCCATCGGCGTGCGCTTCATCCACAAGGCGGTGGAGAGCTCGCGGGCGGGCGCCGTGTGGGTGAAGTTCTAAGCCCCGCGGGCCTTGCGGGAGAAACTCCAGGCGCCGGAGGCCGTGGCTGTACCTACATGCGCTCTAGGGCGTTGGCAGCGGAGTGCTACGTCGAGGTTTCACACGGAGCGGTTTCAAACGGAAAGGGGCGGACTGTCATGCAAGAGGGAGCGCAAAAGACGACCCGGCGCCCGGTGACCCTGTTCACGGGGCAGTGGGCCGACCTGCCGCTCGCCGAGCTCGCGCCGAAAGCGCGGGAGTTTGGCTACGACGGGCTGGAGCTGGCGTGCTGGGGCGACCATTTCAACATCGAGCGGGCGGCCGACGACCCTAACTACGCCGCCGGGCAGCGGGCGCTGCTGGCCCGGCACGGCTTGGGCGTGTGGGCCATCGGCTCGCATCTCATCGGGCAGCTGGTGCTGGACCCCAACGACGAGCGCTCCGACGGCTGGGTGCCCCCGGAGTACGCGGGCGACCCGGAAGCCAAGCGGCAGTGGGCCATCCGGCAGATGAAGCTGGTGCCGCGGGCGGCCCGCAACCTGGGTGTGGACGTGGTTACCGGTTTCACGGGATCGTCCATTTGGCGATGGATCTACCCGTTCCCGCCGGTTACCCAGGAGCAGATCAAGGCCGGCTACCGCCACTTCGCGGAAACCTGGGGGCCCATCCTTGACGAGTTCCAGGCCCTAGGCGTCCGGTTTGCGCTGGAAGTGCACCCGGCGGAGATCGCCTTTGACCTGTACTCGGCCCACACGGCGCTGGAGGCGGTGGACCGCCACCCGGCGTTCGGGTTTAACTTCGACCCGAGCCACCTCTTGTGGCAGGGCGTGAACCCGGCGGCCTTCATCCGGGAGTTTCCGGACCGGATCTTCCACGTGCACATGAAGGACGTGGCCGTCATGCTGGACGGCAGGACGGGCATCCTCGCGTCGCACCTGCCCTTCGGCGACCCCCGCCGGGGCTGGGACTTCCGGTCGCTGGGCCACGGGCACATCAATTTTAGGGAAATCATCCGGGCCCTCAACGACATCGGCTACACCGGCCCCCTGTCCGTGGAATGGGAGGACAGCGGCATGGACCGGGAGTACGGGGCGCGGGACGCATGCCGTTTCGTGCGGGAGCTGGAGTTCCCGCCCAGCGCCCGGGGCTTCGAGGAGGCCTTCGGGCGGTAAAACCGCGCGGCGGCAGCGGCCGGCGGCCGGTTCAGGCGCCGTCCTGCAGGCAACCAGGTGTTGCGGAGGGGCGCCTCGAACCATACGGCCATGAAGCGGATTCTGGCGATTGACGGCGGCGGCATGCGGGGCGTGGTCCCGGCCGCGTTCTTGGCCGAAATCGAGGATCGCCTGGGACAGCCGGTGGGCAGCTACTTCGACCTCATCGCCGGCACGTCCACGGGCGGCCTCATCGCGTTGGGCCTCGGCTTCGGTTCCCGGGCGCGGGAAATCCTGCAGCTGTACGAGACATGGGGCCCGGTGGTGTTTGCGCGGCGGGGATTTCGCCTATTGCCTCGCGGCCTCACCGGGCCCATTTACGATCTGGACGCCTTGCGCCGGGCGCTCGCGGCCGCGTGGGGGTCACGGCGGCTGGGAGACAGCCGCTGCCGCTTGGTCATCCCCGCTTATGACCTGAAGACCGGCAAGGCGCACGTCTGGCGCACGGCCCACGGCCGCGGCGGCCATCACGCCGATGCGGACGCGCTGGATGTGGCCCTCTCGACGGCCGCCGCGCCCGTGTACTTTGCCCCGCACCGTTCGGCGACAGGCCTGGCCATGCTGGACGGCGGCGTATGGGCCCAGTGCCCGGCGCTGCTGGCGGTCGCGGAAGCCTTGTGGGAGCTGCGGTGGGATCCCGCCGAGATCCACGTGCTGAGCCTGGGATGCTCGTTGCCGATCTTGCGGGAAACCGACGGCCGGCCCGCGGGCGGCGGACTGGTGTACTGGGGGCCGCGCCTGCCGCAGTTGTTCTTGTCCGCCCAGGAAGACGCGGCGCTGGCCATGGCGCGGCAGGCCCTGGGGCCGGACCGGGTGGTCCGGGTAAACCCTGCGGACCCCACGGGCGACGGCCGGGTAGACAATCCGGCGGACATCCCGCGCCTTGAGGCCTTGGGGCACCAGGCTGCCGAGGCGCAGTTCAATTCGCTGCGGCCGGTGTTTTTCCATGGGCCCGCGGCGCCTTTCGTGCCTGCAGGGTGACGGGGCGGCGGCGTGCGACGAGGGAGATCATCGTTGCGCCAAGGCCTGTCCCAGCGTGCTCAGCGGCAGCCGGAAACCGCCCAGCGTT
>DATCKT010000113.1:0-1592 GCA_036562195.1 Limnochordales bacterium | reverse complement strand
AGGTTATTCATGCTCGACCCCCGTTAAAGACGCCACGTCGGTTGTGGAATGCTCCTCGAACGTGCGGTAGCCCAAAGCCAGCAACAGCGCGAAGACGCCCAAGCCGATGACGATGGCGGTCAGGATCAGCGCCTGCGGGATGGGGTCCATGACAGGTCCGGGCAGGCTCCCGTCTGCCAACAGGATGGGCGGGGCCGCGGTCTTCACGCCGCCTGACATAAACAAGGCCAGGTTGATCCCGTAGCCCAAGAGGACTGAGCCGACGATGACCCGCAGCACCTCGCGCGTCAAGAGCAGGTACACCGAGCTGCCGACCACGACGCCGATGGTGATGGCCAAGAGCAGTTCCATCCGGGTGTCACCTTCCCTCCTGCGCCCGACGTATGCCGGTCAGCTGCCTGATGTCTTCCTGCCCGATGGGAATCCCGTCCGACATGGCGGCCACCAGCCAGTGGATGGCGCCGAAAACGGCGAAGGCGACACCGAGGTCAAACAACGCGGCCGACGCCAGCTCCACCTCGCCCACGGTTGGCACGTGCCAATGGCCAAAGGCATGCGTCAGGAACGGCTTATCCACCAGCATCCCGGCCAGCCCCACGGCGGCCATGATCAGCAGCCCCGTGCCGATGAGATACCGGGGATGCACCGGCACCATGGCCAGCGCGGCCGTCCGCTCATAGGCCAGCGCCCAGATCACCACGGCCGACGCGGCCATGACGCCTGCCGCGAAACCGCCGCCCGGCTGGTTGTGCCCCCGGAAGAACAAGTAGAGGGAAAAGACTAGCACCATGTAAAACAGCACCCGGGAAATCGCGGGCACGATGACCGGGTTGATCATCACGGGGCTCTTGAGCATGACCACCCCGCCCCGCTCCCGGCGGGATGATACGACGGTGTATACGGCCATGGCCGCGAGGCTGAACACTACGGTTTCAAAGGCGGTATCAAAGCCGCGGAAATCCGCAATGATGACGTTGACGATGTTCCGGCCGCCCCCGAGGGTAAAGCTGTTTTCCACGTAGTAGTGGCCGATGGACGCGAACAACCGGTTTCCCTGGGCCAGCCACGTGACGCCCGCCGCCACGGCGCCCGCGAGGACGGCGACCAGCACGTTGCCTGCTCGCACCCTCCGCTCCGTCCAGACGTGCCGCAAGGCGGGCAGGAAACCAAACGCCAGAAACAGCGGGATGACGGCTACCGTCTCCACGATGGTCTGCGTGAGGGCCAGGTCCGGCGCGTTCCAGAGAAACCACAGCACCGCGATGGCAAATCCCACCGTCGCCGCGCCCAGGGCCATGGAGATGCGCAAGCCCGCCCCCGCGGCGAGCAGCGCCCCGCCCATCATGACCAGGCAGATGACCAACTCGAGCCACCCTACGGGGGTCATGGACGCCCACGCCGCCTCCCCCCCTGGAAAGCCGGACCGGATGGTGGCGAACCCCACCAGGCCCATGGCGAAGACGATGATGTAGACGAAGTAGTCCCGGATGCGGCCGGTCATCCAGCGACTGGTAAACGCCCTGGACCCCTGCTCCAGCCCCGACAGCATCCGCTGGTAGATGACATTGACGTTGATCGGCGCGCCGCTCACC
>DATCKT010000107.1:0-2942 GCA_036562195.1 Limnochordales bacterium | reverse complement strand
CGCTCCGCCTCCTCCATCGCCCTCAATGCCGCCCGGCAAATTGCCTCAGTCGCCGTCGATCCAAACGCGGTGTGGACAGCCCCAACACGCCGTGGAGGCTTGCAAAATATCGCCAACCAAGGAGCAGACTCATACTCAGCGCCCTGCACAAACGACAACTCAAACTGGTAGCCCATCATCGTCATCCGCTCCACCACCTGCCACGCGGCGGCGATGTTATCGTGGTACTGCGGCACAAGCACGCACTGCCCGTCCGGCAGGCGGCGCACCAGCTTGGCCCGGTCCTCAATCACCCAGACCACGTCATGGCCGAAGACCCGCTCCGCCACCGCCGCGTCCAGCTCGCGGCCCTCCAGCCGCATGATCTCCTCGCGCGTCATCCCGCCCGCCTCCCTTTTGCCTCAGCCGGTCGCACGACGACGATCATCTCGTTGCGCGCGTCCCATACTGCCGGCATGGTCTGCCCGAACGGCCACCCGTCGCGTTGCAGTCGCTCGGCAAGCCCCTTGGGCATGCTCATGCGAAACGTCGTTGCATACTTCGCCTTGTGCTCTCGCTTGATGGCCCATCCGTTCCCAGCCAAAGCCTTTCTCAAGGCCAGCGCCCGCGCCGAAATGCCGATCTGCGCATATTCCCACTCGCCAACCTGCGGGAATTCCCAGATCACCAGATGGCCGCGCTGCAGGCGCACGGCCGGGTGCCGCTTGCCCACCATCGCGCCGCCAGGACGCAGCCACTCAAACGCAGCAGGATCGTAATACCGCTCCACCTTCCCGGACTCCATCTTCGCCCGCTCCTCCAATTCCCGCTCCTCGTCCTTCCACGCCTGCTGCACAGGCCGTTGCGGAACATCGATCACGCTCACCGACGGCAACACGCTTGGCACGCCAACACGCTCCGCCAGCGACATCATGCTCCCTCCCTAAAGCACGCTTCGGTGGCGCCGCAGGGCTCCCACGATCGCCATCAGCTGGGCCACAACCCGCTCCCCCCACGATGCCCTTCGTATGGCCCCACACCCACACACCCGCCACCAGGACCCATCCACCATGTCCTGCTCCAGCTCCACCCGCTCCCCGCACCGCGCACACCAGGGCCGCCACACAGCCCGCATCCTCACCGCCCCCTGCTCTACAAGTCCGTCCCCGCCGCCTCGACCACCACGACGTCCTGCTCCGCGTCATACCGTGCCGGCAGCGGCACCCCCACCGGCAGGCCATACTCCCGGGCCAGCTCATCCAATCCGGCCCAGAACACGTTCCCGCCCCAGCGCCGGCTCGTATACGCCGGCGTCACCGACCGCCCGTCCTCACTCAGCCGGATCGCCATCCGACCCGGCTCAAACCCCACCTCGACCCGCACCCGCTGCCGCGGCCACGGCACTTCCTCCGCCCGCAGCGAGATGTAAAGCCCCGTGGGCCGGATCTTCACATAGCTCCGGATGTCAGAGCGCGACTTCGCCTTCACCCATGCCCAGGCCATCCTCATCGCCTCCCGCCATAGCCCCACGCTTCCAGCTGGGCAATCGCTTCTTCCGCCCCCCTGCATACGGCCACCGCCCACCCCCGTCGCGCCAGCTCCGCCAGCCACTGCAGCTGCGCCTGTGTCGCCCGCCCGCCCCGCCGCCGCTTCAGCTCCAGCGCCGCCCCCGGACGGCCCGGTTCGGCAGGCGGCGGATCGAAGATCAACAGGTCCGGCACCCCCGGCTGGACTCCGAGGCCCCGGAAGATCGCCGCCTCCACCCGCCGCCGGTAGCCGCCATTGGGGACGTGGGCAAACAGGATGCCGTGCCACCGCAGCCACTCCACCACAACCCGCTGCTCCTGGTCCTCTGTGGGCACCCAGTGAGCCGTCGCCCGGCTCATGCACCCTGCGCCTCCTCCTGCAAGCCCTGTCGCGCCGCGCACGTGAACCGCTGCACGTGCCGGAGGAACACCAGCGGCACCTCGCCAACCGCCCCGTTCCGCTGCTTGCCGATCGTGCAACGCACAAGCGACTCGTGCTGCGCCGAATCGCGCCAGAGAAACAGCACCACATCCGCGTCCTGCTCAATCGCCCCCGACTCCCGCAAATCCGACAGCGTGGGCCGCTGCGTCTCCTCCGCCCGCCGGTTCAGCTGCGCCGCGCATAACACCGGCACATCCAGCTCCATCGCCATCGCCTTGAGCTTCCGCGAGATCTCGCCCACCTGCTCCGCCCGCGTCTGCCCCGGCACCCTCGGCTCCTCGACGATCTGCAAGTAGTCCACCAGGACCAGGGCCAGCCCCCTTCGCCGCTGCATCACCCGCGCATACGCCAGCATCTGCTCCACCGTCAGCCGCGGCGTGTCCACCACGTGCAGCGGCACCTCGCTGCGCTCCAGCACCGTCTGATAGATCGCCTCCCACTCCGCCTGCGACAGCCAGCCCTTGCGAAGCAAACTGGCATTGGTCCCCGTCTCCGACGCCACCACCCGCAGCGCCAGCTGCCGCCGGCTCTGCTCCAGCGAGTAGAACAGGACCGGCTTGCCCTCCCGCGCCACGTGGTGCGCCACGGTCAGCAGAAATGCCGTCTTCCCGGTCCCCGGCCGCGCCGCCACGATGCTTAGCTCCGACGGCCAAAGCCCCCCGTCCAGCAGCTCATCCAGGTCCACAAGTCCCGTGGGAGTTGCCTCCTGCACCCCCGTCGCCTGCCGCTGCTGGATCGCATCCAGCGTCAGGTACGCCGTCTGGTACAGGTCCTCGCCCTCCACGCCCCGCTCCACGCCTGCGTCAAGGATGCGGCCCGCCGCGTTCATCGCCTCCTCCAGGTTGCCGGCCATCGCCGCCGCCTGGGCCGCCCACGCCGCTTCGACCATCCGCCGCGCCTGCGCCGCCTTCAGCACCAGCTGGGCATGGTGCCGGGCCTGGGACGGGGCCGCCACCTCCATCGCCAGCCGCGTCAGGTACGTCACCCCGCCAACC
>DATCKT010000094.1:0-9115 GCA_036562195.1 Limnochordales bacterium | reverse complement strand
TTGGCCATCAGCTTGAGCACGTCTTTTTCCCGCAGGGATAGTTCCGCAAAGCGCTCCTCAAAACGCTCCTCGCCGGTGCGCTTCATCGCCGAACCTCCATGGACAGACGTGTGTCCCCATGATATTCCGGCGGCACGGCTTGTGCCCGTCTCCCGGCGGACCGCGCCCGGGGGGCCGGCTCCGCGGACGCTCGGGCACGAGGTCCCGGGGGGCAGGCGCTCCCGGCGGGCAGGAGGTTCCTGCGGCCAGGGGGTTCCAACGGACAAGCGGCTTCCGCAAGCCATTAAGTCGGCAGGGGTCCGCAAGCGATCAGGGGTTGCCAGGGGCAAGAAAAAAGACGACGGGAAGCAGGTGTTGGGGGTCGGGGTGGTGATGCCTTCTTTGGGGGGTCCTGCTTCCCGTTGTCACCTGTTGGCGGCCGGTGTCCCCAGCCATGGACCGATGACCTTGGCGGCTGGCCGGCGCCTCCCGCCTAGCCACCCCGGGCGAGGGCCTCGCCCCGCAGTCCGTTTCCCTGCGGCAGGGCTTCCCGGCGCCGCCGTCATCGTTTGCTGTCGTCTTCAAGGTAACATGGTGGAGGGCAATCGAACATCCGCCTCGGGGCTTAACTTTGCGTGGGATGATGGTCCTAGTGAAACCGGGGCGGCCAAAAAGCCGGCCGCCCGGTCGCTTGGGCGATCTACCCCTGGAAGCAAGGCCTAGGAACAATTGGGAGTGAGGTCCCTTTAGCGCAGCTCGCCGGAGACGGATTCGGGGAAGTCCACCAACCCGTGCCGCAGCGCATAGACGGCCGCCTGGGTGCGGTCGGCCAGCCCCAGCTTGCGCAGCAGATTGGTGACGTGGTTCTTCACGGTCTTCTCGCTGATGAACAACGCCGCCGCGATTTCCGCGTTGCTGCGGCCGTCCACGATCAGCTGCAGGATCTCCCGCTCCCGGTCGGTCAGCATCCCGGCTCCGTGCCGCGCCCGGCGGCTGTACACGGGCGCCTGCGCGTTGTGCAGGCGCCGGAACTGGCCCAACACCTTGTTCATCAAGTCCGGCGGCACGTAGGAGCCGCCTTCGTGCACGTGCCGAATGGCCTCCACCACCCGGGCCGGCTCGGAGTCCTTGAGGATGTAGCCGCGGGCGCCGGCGCTGATCAGCTCGTACAGGTACTGCTCGTCGTCGTGGATGGTCAGCACAATGACGCCCACCTGGGGAAACCGCTCCGCGATGGCCCGCGTCGCCTGCAGCCCGCCGCCCTTGGGCATGTTGATGTCCATCAGCACGATGTCGGGCCGGTGCTCGCCGACACAGGCGAGCACCTCCTCGCCGTCCTGGGCTTCCGCCACCACTTCCATGTCGGGTTCCAACGAAAGGATCTTGACCAATCCCTGCCGGAGCAGCGGATGGTCATCCGCGATGACGATCCGGATTGCCACCTTTCTCCACCACCGTCCCTGATGGGGTCGCCTGCCCCGTCCCTGTTTCGGCTTCGTCCGGCGATTCGCCGGGGCCGCCCGGCAGGCCCACCCCTTCCCATGGCACATGCACGCGCACTTTGGTCCCTCGGCCCGGTGCGCTCATCAGGCGAAACTCCCCTTGCAACAAGTGGACCCGCTCGCGCATGTGCAACAAACCGAAACCGGTCTCCGCGCCGCTTTGGGCCAGCGCTTCCGGGTCGAAGCCCGTCCCGTCGTCCTGCACCAGCATGCCGATGCCGGAGGGGCCGAACTCGAGCCGCACGACGACCTGCCTGCACTTGCCGTGGCGCTGGGCGTTGTGGATGGCCTCCTGGGCCACCCGGAACAAAGCGATTTCGGCCATGGGCGACAACCGCCGCTCCTTCCCCAGCACCTGCAGCTCCGCTTCGAGGCCCGTCTGCTCCTTCAAGGTTTCCAGATATCCCCGCAGCGTGCGCACAAGACCGAGATCGTCCAGCACCATGGGCCGCAGGCTGAACATGCTGCGGCGCAGGTCCCGCAGGGATTCTTTCACCAGTGCCTTGATGCTCTGAACCTCGGCCTGCACCTGCTCGCGGTCGCCCTGGATCATCCGCTCCAGGATGTCCAGGCGCAAGACCAGGTTCGCCAGCATTTGCGCTGGGCCGTCGTGGATCTCCCGGGCCAACCGCCGCCGCTCCTCTTCCTGGGCCCGGATGACGTGGTGGGCCACCGACGCCCGCTCGCGCATGGTTTCCACGTGGCTGCTGAGATTGGCCAGATTGCCGCTCAGGTAGTCCAGGGCGACGCTGAATTGCGTCACCACCTGCTCGGCCCGGCTCATCAGCTGCTCCAGCCGGCGCAGCTGCCGCTCCAGGTCGTCCCGGCGCTGCCGAAGCGCCTTCTCCCGCTCCCGGGCGGCGCCCAACGCCACCATGATCCGTTCGGCCCGCTCGTACGCTTCCCGGATCTCCTCGGTGGTGAACCGGGCGAAGTTGCGGCTGATTTCCGCCAGCCGGGTGCGAGCCAGCTCGCTCTGCGCCTCCAGGTCATCCACCTGCTGAATGCAGATGGCCACTTGTTCCTTGGCCTGCTGGATCGCCTGCTGCAGGCGGCTGCGCTCGTCGCGGGCCACCTCCACGAAGTCGAACATCTGCTGGTGTGCTTGGCGTAAGGCATCCAGCGACCCCTGAAAGACCTTCTCAATGAGCTGTTCATCCAGGGACAGCGTGAAATCCCCGCTCAACGCCATGTCCCCGCCCCCAGGCCAAGGAATTGTTCGCGTATTCGTTCATTCACCGTCTCTTTCCTGTCCGCCGGCTTGCCCACCCACCGGTCTGCCGGCAGCGGTGGGCTCGCCGACCTGGAAGCTGCTCAGCCCATCGGCGGTTCGCCCGCCTGCGAGTTGGTCAGCGGCTCGGCGGGCTTGTCCGTCGGCCGGCCGGCCTGTTCTTTGGGGGGCGAGCCCGCCTGGTCGGCGGCCCACTCGCCGGCCCGCTCGCCGGCCTGCCCGCCGGCCTGCGCGCCGCCCTGTTGGCCCGCCGGATGGGCGGGCCAAGCCCAAAGCACCAGTTGGCCCAAGGCCGCGCCGCACGTGTCGGCCGCCACGTCCTGCCACGACCGTTCCCGGCCCGGGACGAAGGACTGGTGGAACTCGTCCACGATGCCGTACACGCCCGCCAGTAGGACGGCGGCGCAGGCGGTCCTGAGGAAAGGCCAGCGGAAGCGGGCCGCAAAGGCCCAGTGGGCCACGACGCCGAGCCCCAGGTATGCAGCAGCATGGAGCAGGAAATCGGGCACGTCCAGGAAGTTCCACCGGCTGACGACCGATGCCGGTCGCGCCGAGAACCACCACAGGACGGCCATGTAAGCGAGGGTGCCGGCCCACGTGGCCAGGGGACGCCAGCGGGCCGGCACCGGGGCCTGCGCAGGCGCCTGCTCAGCCACGCGCGGACGCAACCGCCTCACCGCAGTGGCAGGTCCTGTCCTCGGGCAGCGCTTCGATGCACGCGATCAGCAGCTGCCGCAGCCTGGCCAAGTTGGCTTGGAACACCGCGAGGACCTCTTGATGGCTGACTGGTTTGATGCTCGGGTCGTTCTCGAGCCCCACATCGTAGTCGGTGATCAGCGAAATATTGGCGTAGCAGATCTCCAGCTCCCGGGCCAAGTACGCCTCAGGGTACTGGGTCATGTTGATGACTTCCCACCCGTGGGAGCTGAATTCCCGGCTCTCGGCCCGGGTGGAAAAGCGCGGCCCCTGGACGACGACCACCGTGCCCTTCTCGTGCACCGGCAGTCCCAACCGCCGCGCCTGCTCGATGATGGTGGCCCGCATCTGGGGGCAGTACGGGTCTGCAGCGCTTACGTGGGTGACCACCGGCCCCTCAAAAAACGTATCGGCCCGCCCCCACGTGCGGTGCACGAACTGATCGCACACCACGAAGTCCCCCGGGCGGATGTGGGGCTGGAGGCTCCCGGCGGCGCACGGGCCGAAGATGCGGGTCACGCCCAGCTCCTTCATGGCCCAGAGGTTGGCCCGGTAGTTGATTTTGTGGGGCGGATAGCGGTGGTCCCGCCCGTGGCGCGGCAGGAACGCCACGCGCCGGCCCGCGATCTCCGCGATCGTGATCTTGTCGCTCGGCATTCCGTAAGGCGTCTCGACCCACACTTCCTCCACGTGGTCCAAGAACGCGTAGAATCCGGACCCCCCGAACACGCCGATGTCCGCTCTGGCTTTGCCCAACTGAAGACCCTCCTGTTGTCTCAACGTCCCCCTGCTTCGCCCGCGGCGCCGGCGGCGTCCGTCCCTGGCGGAGCGGCGCCGGCCGGGGCGCACAAGAGCTCCCACAGCCGCGCTGGCTCGTGGAAAAAGAAAGGATAAGTGCGCCGGTAGGCCGCCGCCGCCGACCGGGCCCTGGCCAAAAGCGCCCTCAGCTCCGCCTCCGCCCGCTCCACCACGGGCGTGAGACGCCGGAAAAGGGCCTGGTTGACCGCCTCAATCTCTCGGGTCAACTGCCGCTTGGGCGCCCCCGGCTCGTGCATGGCCGTGATGAGCTCCTCCTTGCGGCGAACCAGCTCCGCGAGCCGGTCATCCAGCTCGTCCAGTTCCCAGGCGAACCGCTGCGGATTGAAGCGCAAGTCCCGCAGCTTCTGCTTCTGCGCCCGCACGGCCGAGGCCGGCACCGGCCGCTGCCCCAGGGGCAGGTAGACGGTGGCCGACACCGTGGCGTAACGGGGCGGCGTGATGCCGAAGTAGTCGGCCAGCAGCGCATCGGTCACCTGGTCGTAGCGGGCTCCGCCCGTACCGTGCACAAACAGATCGGCCACAAACAGCCGATGGAAGATGGTCAAGGGCACGGCCTTCGGCCGCACCTGCACCCCGGCCGCCACCAGCGCCTCCACCGCCGCTTCGCCGCCCGCGGCCGGAATGCGCGCCACCAGCCCTTCCAGGTGGCTGATCTCCAGATCGCCGCCGCGGCGCTGCACGTACAGCTTACGCCGGATCCCCGCCGGCGTGATGGCCCAGAACGGCAGTTCCACCGCGCCGTCCGGCCGCACCAGCAAGTCCGGGAAGGGCACCGCCGCCGAACGCACGCGGTGGGTGGCCCGGAAGCCCGCCAACGCCCGGTTAAAGGCTTCCCGCAGCGCAGACGCGTTTACCGCCCAGTGCACGAAAAAGAGCAGGAACTCAGGCGTGCGGCTGATCCGGGAGATGGCCACGTCGGGACAAAGGGCCTCCCCCCACGCCCGTTCGTACTCCCGGCGGCTCGTGACCCCAAGAGCGCCGCTGCTCGGCGCCTCCCGGACGGCCGCGGTCAGTCCCTCGGCGAAGCGCTGCCAGCGTTCAAGGCCCTCCGCCCAGTCCAGCGTTTCCAGGCGCGCTCCCACGCGCGCGATGAACTCGTCCACCTGCGCCAGGCTGGGCGGGGGCAGCGTTTCCAGCGGACGACCCGCCTGCGCCGGCACCAGGTACTCCTTGACCCAGCGCAGCTCATCGCCTACCCGCACCGGCACCTCCGCCGCCAGCTCGCCCGCGTCCTGATCCACCGTCACGTTCACCGCCGCGCCGCCCTGACAGCGGGCTTGCCCGGTGACCGCAAAGGCCTTGATCCAGATCCCGGGATGGTAGAAGACCGGCTGATGGCCCGTCACCAGCAACGGCCGCTCCACGTCCGGCTCCAGGCCGGCCAGCTCCAGCACGCGCCGGCGGGCCCGGGCGCGCAAAGTCAGCGCCGGCACACCCTCGATGGCCCAGGCCCAGCCGGCCGTCTGCGCCCGGTTGTCGGCCACGACCGCCGCCCACTCAGACAAGGGCGGATCGCAGATCAGGGACGGCGCCCCCGCGGGCCGGGGTTTGACGGCCGTCATCGGACCAACTCCCGGATGCCCAGCAACCCGATCTCCTCCCGGGAGGCGAAGGGTTCCCCGTACGCGGTGCCGATCAAGCTGCCCCAGTACGCGTTGCGGGCGCGGATGAGCTCATAAAAGGCCGCGCCGTCGGGGCGTCCCTTCTCAAATTGGGTGTAGTAGCAGCGCACCGCCGCCAGCTTGGTTTCCATGTGGTCGCTGATGTCCAGAATGAAGGCCGGCTTCGGGTGCAACCCCCGCAAGTGATTGCTGAAAAAGTAAAAGATCCGGTTGGGGTAGAACGGCTCGCCCTTCATGTCCGTCTTGGTCAGCTTGGCGTAAAAGCGGGCCGCTTCGCACAGGCGGCAGGCCTGCACGTGGTCGGGGTGGGCGTCCTCCCAGTAATGGATGAACAAGGTCCGCGGCCGCCACTCCCGGATCACCTCGGCCACCTTCCGGCGGGCTTCCACGGTGTCCATCAAGGCGCGATTAGGCAGATCCAGCGTGCGCCGCACCGTAACGCCCAAAGTGCGGGCCGCCGCCTCCGCCTCCGCCATGCGTTCTTCGACGGACCCAAAGGGGGTTGGCTCCCCGTTGGTCAAGTCCAGGATGCCCACTTTCAGACCAGCCGCAAGAAACGCCCGCACGGCACCGCCCATGCCCAGCTCCACGTCGTCCGGGTGGGCCCCGATGGCTAGGACGTCGAGCATCTGGCCACCTCTTTCTCGATCACTTCCAGGTAGTACGCGAGCCGCTTCTCGCTGTCGTCCAGCTCCCCGCCGAACCGCCGCTCGAAATTGGGCACGTAGATCAGGGGCACGGGACGCTCGATGACGCTAAGCCCCGCCCGGGCCGCCTGGATCCAAAACTGCAGCGGAAACCCGTATCCCGGTTCGGACAGCTGCAGGCGGGCCAAGGCCGGCACGCGGTAGGCTTTGAACCCGCAGAACGCGTCCGTCAGGCGGTAGCCGGTCAGCTCGTTGATCTTGGCGGTGATCAACGCGTTGATCCGCCTGCGGTCCTCGGGCACCGGCCCGAGCTTGGGCGGTGCCGGGACAAGATAACGGCTGCCCGATACCACGTCCCACTCGTGGGCCAGCGCCAGGAACTCGGGGATCAGCGCCGGCTCATGCTGCTCGTCGCAGTCCATGGTGACGACGCGCGCGTAACCCCGCTCCTGGGCATAGCGAAACCCGTCCATCAACGCCGCCCCGTACCCCTGATTGACCGGGTGGCGCAGCACCCGGATGCCGGGGATGCGAGCCAGGATTTCGCTCGAGCCGTCGGTGGAGCCGTCGTCAACCACCAGGATGTCCACGCCGGGCGCGGCGGCCTTGGTCGCGGCGAGCACCCCTTCGACGCTCTGCGCTTCGTTGTAGACGGGAATGACAATCAGATCGTCCGCCACCTGCGGCGTCCCTACTTCCTTCCGGCCGATCTCCCGCAAACACTTCCCGATGGCGCGGGCAATTCCTTTCCGCTGCCGCCGCCAACCGGGCCGGCACCAGGGCGCGGCCGCCGGCCGCTCAAGCCGCGCGGTCGCACCTGGCCCGCGGAGTTGCCGGATGCTGGTCCCTCACCATCCTACCAAAATCCTACCGTTTGCCTCCAGAGGTTGCACCGGCGGCAGAAGCCTCCCTAGAGTCTCCTGCCGTATAGACGTCCTCCTTCGCCTGTTCCGCGCTGCCGGACACGAGCGCCGGCTGCCACTCCAGCCGCGCGTAAGGCCCGCTGTCGTCAGCTCCGTCTCCCCAAGGCAGCCGCCAGCCGGCGACGAACCGCCACCCGGACCCGAGCTCCCGCGTGAGCCCCAGGTCAAGGACCGTACCGGTGGCGGCCGGAAGCCCAGTCTCCGACCACTGCACCCACCACCGCACGCCGACCAGGCTCTGCCAGCCCTCGCTCAAAGGCTGCTGCCTGATGAGGGTCAGCTGCCCCGTGTGGAGCGCGCCGGCACCCTCGCGCCACGCCCGCCGCCACACCAGCTGGCTCGTCAGCTCCCCGCCAACGCCGGCAGGGCGGCGGCCGCTGACACCGGCTTGCCAGGTTTCACCGCCCACGGCCCGCTCCCAGCGGACCTCCCAGGCAATCCACCGCCCGTACGCGGGATGAAGCCGCCGCCAGCCAAGGGAAACCGCCGCGGACAGCTGGGGATCGGACGGCTGCCACACCACCTCGCCGTGCCACCCATGGCCTGGCGCCGACAGCTTGTCCCACTGGAGGCGCCAATCCAGACGCTCCAGAAGCGTTCCCGGCTTCGCCAGCGCGCCGGCGCCCTCTGCGCCGCCGTCCGCTCCAACTGCCGTTGCTCCGCCTCCAAAGTGCCAAGTGGCCTCCACCCGCCAGGTGGTCTGCAGGGGACCACGGCCCTGCCAACCCAGCCGTCCCCTGCCGCCCGACGCTCCACCGGCCTCGACGGACCACGTCCACGCCTCTGTCCCTCCGCCCAGCTGCCACTGCGCAGGCGATTCCGCATCGGCCTCGACGCCCAGCCACAGGCCGGACCCGGGCAGCGTTACGCTGAGGCGGGTCGCCGGCCGCCACGCGCCCGTTTGGAACAGTCTCTGGCGCACTTGCCAGTTTCCGACGCGCCCGGCCAGTTCGAGCGTGGTGCCTTCGGTCTCATGCAGCCCGAAGACCGCGTGCCACTCAGACTGGGCCCAGGGCTGCCAGCGGAGGCCCACCGACCAGCCGGATCGCAACCGGTCCTGCAGCCAGGGCGCCGGCGGTTCCGGCGGCACCGACCGGTAGGTGCCTTCCAACCGGAGCCGGTCCCCCAGCGGCAAGACCGCCGCACCACCCCACGCCATGGCACCGGCGGACGCCGGGCCTCCGGTCCCCCACAACCCCTGAAGCGCGACCCGGATGGAACCCAGGTCCCTTTGCCAGTACGCCCCCATCGCGTCCGCCAGTTCGGAGAGGTCTTCGCGGCGTACCCACATGACCCCAGCCGCCCCGGTCGGGCGCCTCGCCATGACGTGCAGCCCCCGCCAAGGAGCCTCCCGCCCGCCTGTCATCAGCTCCAGTTGCAGCCAGTCCTGGGGGTCCCAACGGCGCCGGCCGCCCAGGTACAACTCCGGGGACCCGCCCCAGGGCCCGCCCAGGGGCAGCATCACATCACCGCCGACCAGCTCCGGTATCAACGAAGGATCAACGGTGCTGTCTTCGAAGGGGCGGCCGTAGCGCAGCCATAGCTCGCCGGTCCCGTCCCGGGAACCCAGTTGCGTCGCCAGCTGAGTCCCTGCCGGATCGGTTTCCAACGCGAGCGCCCCGCGCACCCTCTGCTCCGAATCGGCGTCGGCCACGAGGGTGAGGGGAACCTCCACGTGGGTGATGGCTCCTGGGGT
>DATCKT010000078.1:0-1986 GCA_036562195.1 Limnochordales bacterium | reverse complement strand
TCCACGATCTCCTTGAGGGAGCTGCCCGGTCCGAACACGCCCGCCACGCCCATCTCCATGAGCCGGCGGGCATCGTCGGTGGGGATGATGCCGCCTACCACCACCGTGATGTCGCCGGCGCCCTGGGCTTTCAGCCCCTCGAGGATCTTGGGCACCAGGGTGTTGTGGGCGCCCGAGAGGATGCTGATGCCCAGCACGTCCACGTCCTCTTCGATGGCGGCGTCCACGATCTGCTCCGGCGTCTGGCGCAGGCCCGTGTAGATGACCTCCATGCCGGCATCCCGCAACGCCCGGGCGATGACCTTCGCTCCCCGATCGTGCCCGTCCAGACCCGGCTTGGCCACCAGTACCCGAATCTTGCGCTGGGAAACCGTTGGCGTCGCCAACCAGTGCTACCTCCTCAAGCGGATCCGCTGCGTCGTGATCGCCGAACCCAGGACTGCGTGGGGCGGAAGCGGCGCCGCCGGCGCGCCCGGACGCGGGGCACCGCCGCACCGCAAGACGGTTTCGCGCCGCCCCGGCCCTAGATGATGGGGACCTCCTCGTACTCGCCGAAGACGGCCCGCAGCTCGTCCACGATCTCGCCCAGGGTGGCGTAGGCCCGCACCGCGTCCAGGATGGGCGGAACCAGGTTCTCGGTGCCCGCCGCCGCCTCCCGCACCCGGGCCAGGGCTTCCCGCACCCGGGCGTTGTTGCGCTCCCGCCGCACGCGGGCGACCCGTTCCCGCTGCTTGGCCTCGATCTCCGGCCCGATCTTGAGGATGGGGATCGCCGTGTCCTCTTCCATGGTGTAGGCGTTGACGCCGACGATGATCTGCTCGCCCGACTCCACGCGGCGCTGGTATTCGTAGGCGGCGTCGGCGATCTCCCGCTGGAAGAACCCTTGCTCGATGGCGGGGATGACGCCGCCCAGCTCGTCGATGCGGCGGAAGTAGTCCCACACGCCCTGCTCCATCTGGGTGGTCAAGGCTTCCACGAAATAGGAGCCGCCCAGGGGGTCAGGCGTGTTGGCCACGCCGCTCTCCTCCGCAATGATCTGCTGCGTGCGCAAGGCGATGCGCACCGCTTCCTCCGTGGGCAGGGAGAGGGCTTCGTCCAGGGAGTTGGTGTGCAGCGACTGGGTGCCGCCCAGCACGGCGGCCAGGGCCTGGATGGTGACCCGGATGATGTTGTTGTAGGGCTGCTGGGCGGTGAGGGAGCAGCCGGCCGTTTGGGTGTGGAAGCGCAGCATCCACGAGCGCGGGTTTTTCGCACCGAACTCTTCCCGCATGAGCTTCGCCCACACCCGGCGCGCGGCCCGGAACTTGGCCACCTCTTCGAACAGATCGTTGTGGGCGTTGAAGAAGAAGGACAGCCGCGGCGCGAAGGCGTCGACGTCCAGGCCCGCCGCAATCCCCGCCCGCACGTACTCGCGGCCGTTGGCCAACGTGAAGGCCAACTCCTGCAGGGCCGTGGAGCCCGCCTCGCGGATATGGTAGCCGCTGATGCTGATGGTGTTCCAGCGGGGCACGTGCTCCGCGCAGTAGGCGAAGATGTCGGTGATGAGCCGCATGGACGGCCGCGGCGGGAAGATCCACTCGTTTTGGGCGATGTACTCCTTGAGGATGTCGGCCTGGATGGTGCCCGACAGCTTCTCAAAGGGCACGCCCTGCTTTTCCGCCACCGCCAGGTACATGGCGAAGATGATGATGGCGGGCGCGTTGATGGTCATGGACGTGGTGACCTGGTCCAGCGGAATCCCGTCAAAGAGGGTTTCCATGTCGGCCAGGCTGCAGACGGCCACCCCTTCCACGCCCACTTCGCCTTCGGCCCGCGGGTGATCCGAGTCGTAGCCCATGAGCGTGGGCAGGTCGAAGGCCACGGACAGGCCGGTCTGGCCCTCCTTGAGCAGGTAGCGGAAGCGCTCGTTGGTTTCCTCCGCGGTGCCGAAACCGGCGAACTGGCGCATGGTCCAGAGCCGGCCCCGGTACATGGTCTCGTGGATGC
>DATCKT010000075.1:0-6649 GCA_036562195.1 Limnochordales bacterium | reverse complement strand
TGACCTGCCTGGCCACAGCATCCACCTCCCTGCCCGTGCGGCCCGGCCGCACCGCGGCCACGCCGGCTTGTTGGGCCCTGAGCACCAGGTCGTACAGCTCCCGGTGGCGCGGCGTGGGCTCCCCCAGGAACACCGTCCGGGTGATGTCCGAGCAATAGCCTTTCCAAACGCAGCCGAAATCCAGCGTGACGAACTCGCCGGGGGCCAGCGGCTTGTCCGTCGGCCGGGCGTGGGGCATGGCCCCGTTGGGCCCGGAAGCGACGATGGTGGGAAACGCCAGCCCCTCGGCGCCCTGCTCCCGCATGAACATCTCCATCCGCCACGCGACCTGCCGCTCGGTGATGCCCGGTTTCAGCTGGGGCAGGATGTGGTCAAAGCAGCGATCCGCCAGGGCGACGGCCTCCTCGATGAGCTGGAGCTCTTGGGTGTCTTTGATGCCCCGCACCTCTTCCACGAGCCGCTCGGTGGCGACCCATTCCACGGCGGCCGCCTGCCGCAGCTTCTCCATCTGCGCCACCGTCACGTGCTCCGCTTCGAAACCGACGCGCCTTGCCCCCAGCGCTCCCAGCTGCTCGCCCAGCGCCTGGAACACGTCGTCGTAGCGGACGATGCGGAACGCCGGCGCCTGCCGGCTCGCCTGCTCCACGTACCGGAAGTCGACCAGCAGGAGCGCTTGGTCCTGCGTGATCACCAGCGTCCCCGCGCTGCCGGTGAAACCGCTCAAGTAGCGCCGGTTGGCCGCGCCCGTGACCACCAGGGCGTCGATGCCGGCTTCCGGGAAGCGGGCCCGCAGCCGTTCAATGCGCGCTGACACGCCTACATTCCTCCCTGCTTCCGCATGGTCCGCACGCGGTTGACCGCGGCGATGAGCCCCAGCAGGTAGCTGTCGGGCCCGAAGCCGGAGATCTGACCGACGCAAACGGGGGCGATGACCGACACGTGGCGAAACGGCTCGCGCGCGTGCACGTTGGACAGGTGCACCTCGATGGTGGGCAGGCCCACGGCGGCGATGGCGTCCCGCAGGGCGTAGCTGTAGTGGGTCAGGGCGCCGGCGTTGAGCACGATGGCGTCGGCCCAGCCCCGGGCGCCGTGGATGGCGTCGATGAGCGCCCCTTCATGGTTAGACTGCTGCGTGCGCACCTCCGCGCCCAGCTCGGCGGCGGACTCGGCCAAGCGCCGGTCGATCTCGGCCAGCGTCACCGACCCGTAGATGTGGGGTTCCCGCTGCCCCAGCAGGTTGAGATTGGGCCCGTGCAGCACCAACACCCGCACGGGCGCGGCTTCTACAGGGCCTGCTGCTCCGCCAGCACTTCCGTGATCCATTCCGTCGGCACCTCATCCGTGACAAACGCCCGGCCCAACCCGTCCAGCAGCACAAAGCGCAGGCGCCCGGCCCGCACTTTCTTGTCCCGCTGCATGACCGCCAGCAGCTCCTGTGGGTCCAGGGGCGGCGGCGCCGTGGGCAGTCCCGCCCGGCGCAAAAGCTCTACCAGCCGCGCCACCTCGCCTGGCGACAGCTTGCCCAGACGCTGGGACAAGAGCGCCGCGCTCACCATGCCGATGGCCACGGCCTCGCCGTGGAGGTAGCGGTCGTAGCCCGTGATGGCCTCGATGGCGTGGCCGATGGTGTGGCCGAAGTTCAGCACTTCCCGCACGCCCTGGGTTTCCCGCTCGTCGGCGGCCACCACCCGGGCCTTGATTTCGCAGGAGCGGGCCACGATGCGCTCCAAAAGCGGCATGCGGCGGGCCAGCAGCGCGTCCAGCCTGTCCTCCAAGAAGTCGAAGAGGTGCGGATCGGCGATGGCCCCGTACTTGACCACCTCGGCCATGCCGGCCACCAACTCCCGGTCGGGCAGCGTCCGCAGGGTACCCA
Organism: Limnochordales bacterium; assembly: GCA_036562195.1. Classification (GTDB taxonomy): domain Bacteria; phylum Bacillota; class Limnochordia; order Limnochordales; family ZCTH02-B6; genus ZCTH02-B6. The sequence goes on along the minus strand of DATCKT010000075.1, from coordinate 4,776 downwards.
CGTCCGCCACCACCAGGCGCGGCTGGTGAAAGGCGCCCACGAGGTTTTTCCCCTCAGGGAGGTTGACCCCCACCTTGCCGCCGACGCTCGCGTCCACCTGCGCCAGTAGCGTGGTGGGTACCTGAACGAAGGCGACGCCCCGCAGGTAGGTGGCCGCGGCGAAGCCTGCCACATCGCCCACCACGCCGCCGCCCAAGGCGGCGAAAAAGTCCCGCCGCTCAAGGCGCGCCTGCACCGCCGCCCGGTAGATCCGCTCCGCGGAGGCGAGGGTCTTGTACGCTTCCCCGTCGGGGATGTCCACCCGGTGCACCGCCAGCCCCGCGGCGGCAAGGCCTGCTGCCAGCGGTTCGCCGTAGCGGGCGCCGACCGTCGGGTTGGTCACCACCAGGCACCGGCCGCCCAAACCCGCCTGCCGGACCAGTTCGCCCGCCTTGCCCAACAGGTCGGTGCCGACGTAGACGGGATAGGCGCCGGCGCCCACCGGCACGTCCACCACCACGGGCGCGCGGCCGGGCTTGCCTTGCAGCTGGGCCAGGATGCGCTCGGCCACCTCATCCGGATCCGCCGCGGCGTCCACGACCACGTCGGCCAGGGAGTAGATCGGCACTCGCTCCTGGTAGCGCCGGGCCACGGCGGCATCGTCCCCCGCCAAAAGCGGGCGCGCGCCTTCCGCCCTGGCCCGGGCCAGCATCTCGTTCAGCGGCGCCTGCAGCCACACCAAGGTGCCGGCAGCCCGCAGGGCCGCCAGGTTGTCGCGCCGCAGCACCGCGCCGCCCCCGGTGGCGATGACTTGGCCGCCCCGTTGGGTCACCGCGCGGATGGCGTCGGCTTCCCGCCGCCGGAAACCGGCCTCGCCTTCGCGGTGGAAGATGTCCGGGATCGACATCCCCGCGGCCTGCTCCACGACCGCGTCCACATCCACGAAGGGCCGGCCCAGCCGGGCCGCCAGCCGGCGGCCGACGGTGGTCTTGCCCGCTCCCATGAACCCGATGAGAATCACATTATCGGCCACTCGGGAGAGGTTCTGCGCTGTGCAGCCGATTCCTGCGCGTCCGGGGGGCGAAAGCCAGGATCACTCGCAAATCGGGGCCGGCCGGCCCCAGGTGCACATCGGCCAGGTCGTAATCCCGCAGGAAGGGACGGGTGCGGCGCACCCGCTCCACCGTCCGCCGCAGCTCCAGCAGCAGATCCCCGTGCGGTGGACGACGCGGGATGCGCTCGATGACGCTGATGATAGTCCGCGCAACCTCCTTGTCCCCCATCCGGCAACGCCTCCTTCTCGCCGCGATGTACTCCAGTCTATGGCAAGAAGGGGCCTGCCTATTCCGCGCGGGGTGCGGCCAACGCAGTGCCGGCGCCGTCCTCCTCTCAGCTGAGCGGGGATGGGTGCAAGCGGTCCTTGGGACCCAGCAGGTTGGGCCGCACGGTCCACCGTGCACCGCGAGGCAGGCGCACCCGCAGCTGCACCGGACCGCGGCGGACGCTGACCCACCCCAGGCCGTCCACGACCAAATCGTGGGCGTGGGGCAGCGTCACGTTGTGCTCCACATACCCTCCGCCGGCCGCAAGGCGCTCCCGGCACGACCGGCACGGCACGGCCGCGAGGGGCTGGGGCGGCCGCTCCAGGAGCTCGTCCACGCGCTCCGCCCGCGTGCGGTGCAAGGGAAGCCCTTGCGCCCCGTAGGCGATGAGCACCGTCCCTTCCGGGACCGGACCCTCTACAGACAACGCCGCCAGCGTCCCCATGAGCAGCGCCTGCCCCGGCACCGCCTGCCACAAGCGCCCGTTGAGGCGCCGGTCGGGCACCACGCGGCGGGCGCAAGCGGGACACAACCAGTCACTGAGGCGCCCGGCCGGGGGGATGCCGGGGGTGTCCAACAAGGTGAAGCCGTCGGGGTCCAGCTGCAGGGGCAGCGGCGCCAGCGTCGTGCCCGGCACGGCCGACACCGTCGGGGCGGGTCCCTTGTGGCCCACGGCTTGGCTCCAGCGGGCCAGCAGCGCCGACTTGCCCACGTTGGTGACGCCCACCACGGCGATGGTGCCGCGCCCGGCCCGCTCCAACAGCCTGTCCCACAAGGTCCGGGTACCCCATCCGTTGCGGGCGCTGATCAGGTGCACTTCGGCCCGCGGCAGGCCCGCCGCGGCCATGCGCTCCACCACCCAGCGGCGCACTTCGTCGAGGGGCGTGCGCGCCGGCAACAGGTCAATCTTATTGACGGCCACCACCAGAGGCGGGCGCACCAGCTCCCGCACAGGCGGCGCGACGCTGGCCTCAAAGTCGAAGGCGTCGGCCACCAGCAGCACCAGATCCGCGGCCCGCACCGCCTGCCGCACGGCGGCCCGCACCGCGTCCGGCGCCGGCGGCCCCCCGCCCGCCTCGCCGTAATGCCGCATCCGGAAGCAGCGGCGGCACAGGGTGAGCGGACCGTCTCGCTCCAGGACTTCCGCGGGGGCGAAGCCGGGCTTGTCCGGATCGTCGGTCTGCAACGGCACCCCGCAGCCGGGACACAGGTACTCAGACATCGGGAGCCGCTCCTTCCCGCAGGCGCCAGTCGGCTTCGCTCAGCATCCCGCGGCGCACCAGGTGCTTGAGCACCCGCCGCTCCAGCCGGCGCACCAGGCGCGTCGTGCCCAGCTCCGCCGAGCTCAACGGGTTGACCAAGACGGTGTACATGCCCATGCGGTTGCCGCCCAGGACATCCGTAAACAGCTGGTCCCCGATGACGGCCGTTTCCCAGGGCGTGGTGCCCAAAAGCTTCAGCGCCAGGCGGAAGGCGCGGCGGACCGGTTTGACGGCGTAGGCGATGCCCGGCACGCCCAGCGCGTCGGCGAAGGCCTTCACCCGCCGGGGCCGGGCATTGGACGTAATGCAGACGCGAAAACCCAGGCGCTGGGCTTCCTCCACCCACGCTTGGGTCTCGGGCGGAACGACCGCCTTGCCGTACTCGGCCATGGTGTTGTCGAGATCCAGGATCAAACCCCGGATGCCGCGCCGGGCCAGCGCCGCGAGATCCACGTCGCACAGGCAACGGCGGCACTCATCCGGAGCCAAGAGGCGCAGCAAAGCAGATCCTCCATCCATGGACAGCCAAATCCTTGTTATTATACCACACGCCGGGGCAAGGCCGGCATGCCCGCCCCGGCGGGCGGGGGCGCGGCCGCTCTTGGGCCGCCGCGGCCTTTAGCCGTCGGCCAGCATCTCCCGCTGGAGTTTGGTGATGGCGCGTTTTTCGATGCGGGACACATACGAGCGGGAGATGCCCAGGAGACGGGAGATGTCCCGCTGGGTCTGGCGCACGCCGTCCAGGAGGCCGTAGCGCAGCTCGAGGATGCGTTTCTCGCGCCGGGTGAGGCGCTGCATGGTCTTGCGCAGCTTCTCGTGCTCCAGCTGCCACTCGACCCGGTCCAGGACCGCATCGGGCTCCGTGCCCAGGATGTCCAGGAGCGTGATCTCGTTGCCTTCCTTGTCGGCGCCGATGGGGTCGTAGAGCAGCACCTCGTTGCGGGTCTTCTTGCTTGAGCGCAGGTGCATGAGGACCTCGTTCTCAATGCAGCGGGCGGCGTAGGTGGCCAGGCGGGTGTTTTTGTGGCGGTCGAAGGTGTTGATGGCCTTGATGAGGCCGATGGTGCCGATGGAGATGAGGTCGTCGGTGTCTTCGCCGGTGTTGTCGAACTTCTTGACGATGTGGGCGACAAGGCGCAGGTTGCGCTCCACCAGGATGTTGCGGGCTTCCCGGTCACCCTGGGCCATCCGCTCGAGAAGTTCCGCTTCCTCGTGGCTGGACAGGGGCTGGGGAAAGACGCTGTTGCTGATGTAGGCCGCCACCAGCATGAAACCGTCCACCAAGGACGAAAGCAGGGCGACCAATAGGGATGGCAGCACCGGACACGCACCTCCTGGGGTATGCGGCGCAACCGCCGCTCTCCGCCAGTGTATGAGGCCGTGCCAGGGCGCGTGCCAGTACCGCGCGGGAGGAGTTACCGGCCCACCTGCCTGCGGGCCCGCACGTGCTCGTTGAAGGTGCGGCTGAAGATGTGGGTGCCGTCGCCGCGGGCGACGAAGAAGTAGTAGTCGGTGGAGGCGGGCTCCAGCACCGCCCGGATGGCGCTCAGGCCGGGGCTGCCGATGGGTCCGGGCGGCAGGCCCGGGTAGCGGTAGGTGTTGTAGGGCGAATCGATCGCGAGGTCCGCGTACAAGATGCGGCTGCGGTGCTCGTCAAACAAGTAGTTGATGGTGGGATCCGCCTGAAGCGGCATATTGATGCGCAGCCGGTTGAGGAACACCGAGGCGATGATGGGGTGCTCCCGGGCGTAGAGGGCCTCCGCCTCCACGATGGAGGCCAGCGTCACCACCTCGTGCGGGGTTAGGTTCAAAGGCGCCTGGTGCGCGGCGATGATGGGCAAGGCCACTTCCACGAACCGGCTGACCATGCGGCGGATGATCTGCTCCTCGGTCATGGACGGGCTCAGGAGGTAAGTGTCGGGGAACAAGTAGCCTTCCAAAGACTTGACGGGCTTGGGGATGGGCGGGTTGTTGCCGTACACGAGGGTTTCGTCGGAGGCCAACTCAAGAAACCGCTCCCGGTCCACCAACCCGGCCTGGGCCAAGATGTCCGCGATCTGGCGCAGGTGCAGGCCTTCGGGGATGACGACGCGCACCGTGTGCACCTGGCCGGAGGCGAGCCGCTCCGCGATGTCCAGCAGGTTCATGTCGGGACTGAGCAGGTAGTCGCCCGCCTGCAGCCTTTGGTCGTACCCGAGCAACCAGTTCAGCAC
>DATCKT010000068.1:0-2253 GCA_036562195.1 Limnochordales bacterium | reverse complement strand
GGGGCCCGGATCCGCATAGATGCGGTGGATGTACAGGCGGTTGGGGTTCATGTCGTAGTTGTTTTGGGCGTTGGCCAACGCCGACCGCAACACTTTCTCGACGATCCGGCAAGCGCGCCGCGGAACGAAGCGCAACACGTGTAGGGCCGTCTGCACATCCTTGCCCCGGATCAAGTCGATGACCGCCCGAACCTTCCTGGGCGCGATCCGCTGGTAACGGGCAACCGCTCGTGCCTCCACCCTCTACCGCTCCCCCGTCCCCGCGTCACTTGAGGGCCGTCGACCGCTCGGTATGGGCGCCATGCCCCCGGAAGGTGCGGGTCGGCGCAAATTCACCCAGCTTGTGGCCCACCATCTCCTCCGTGATGTAGACGGGCACATGGCGCCTGCCGTCGTAAACGGCAATGGTGTGCCCCACCATCTCCGGAAAGATGGTGGACCGCCGAGACCATGTCTTGATGACCCGCTTCTCGCCGGACTCGTTCATCCGGCGGATCTTCTCCAGCAGGTGCTCGTCGGCGAAGGGCCCTTTCTTTCTTGAACGTCCCATGCCTCCACTGCCCTCCCGTCAGCGCCGGCGCCGCACGATGAACCGGTCCGACGGCTTGCGCTTCTTGCGGGTCTTGTAACCCAGCGTGGGTTTGCCCCACGGCGTCACCGGACCCGGCATGCCGATGGGGGACTTGCCCTCGCCGCCCCCATGGGGGTGGTCCACCGGGTTCATGGCCGAGCCCCGGGTGTGCGGCCTCCGTCCCAGCCAGCGGTTGCGGCCTGCCTTGCCCAGCTTGATGTTCTCGTGCTCCACGTTGCCCACCTGACCCACCGTGGCCTTGCAGCGGGCCAGGATCTTGCGGAACTCCCCCGATGGCAGGCGAACGATGGCGTAGGCGCCCTCCTTGGCCATCAGCTGCGCTGCCGCTCCCGCGGCCCGCACCAGCTGGCCGCCCTTCCCCGGCTGCAGCTCGATGTTGTGAATGAGAGTTCCCGTCGGAATGTGGGAGAGAGGCAGGGCGTTTCCCGGCTTGATGTCAGCGTCAGGCCCGCTCATGACCGTGTCGCCCACCTGGAGTCCCACAGGAGCCAGAATATAGCGCTTTTCTCCGTCCCGGTACACCAACAGCGCGATGCGCGCCGTGCGGTTGGGGTCGTACTCGATGGCCGCCACCCGGGCCGGCACACCGTCTTTCTCCCGCTTGAAGTCAATGATGCGGTACAGCCTCCGGTGCCCGCCGCCCCGGTGGCGTGCGGTGATCCGGCCCTGATTGTTGCGGCCGTAATTGCGCGACAGCCCATGTACCAGAGACTTCTCTGGCTCCGCCTTGGTGATCTCCTCGAAGGTGTATCCCGTCATGTGCCGACGGGATGGGGTATGCGGTTTGTAAGCCTTAATCCCCATGACGGCGCCCGACGCTCCCTAGCTTACAGGCCCTCGAAGATCTCGATCCGTTGCCCCGGCGCCAGCTTCACAATGGCCTTCTTCCAGTCCGGCCGCTTGCCCACATAGCGTCCAAACCGCCGGGTCTTGCCCCGCACCCACATGGTGCGCACCGACAGCACCTTCACCTTGAAAAGCTCCTCCACGGCCCGCCGAATGTCCACCTTGGTGGCGTCCGGATGGACCTGAAACGTGTACTGGTTCTCCTCGGACATGAGCCGCGTGCTCTTCTCCGTCACCAGCGGCCGCACCAGAACGTCCCGCACGTGCATGACCTACGCCAGCGCCTCCTCCAGCTGCTTCACCGCGTCCCGGGTCATGACCAACTTCCCGCTGTTCAGCACCGAGTAGACGCTGAGGGCGTTGGCCGGCAACAGCTGCACGCCAGGAATGTTGCGGGCCGCCAGGATGACCTTCTCGTCTTTCTCCGCCATGACGATAAGCGGCTTGCGCTGCGCGTCCAGCTTCCGCAGCACCGCGGCCATCACCCGGGTCTTGGGCTCGGCCAGGCTCAGCCGCTCCACCACCACCAAGTCCCCATCGCCCACCTTGGACGAAAGCGCCTGCTTGAGGGCCAGCCGCCGCTGCTTCTGCGGCATAGTCCACCCGTACTCGCGGGGCTTCGGCCCGAAGACCACGCCGCCGTGGCGCCACAGCGGCGATCGGATGCTGCCATGCCGAGCCCGCCCCGTGCCCTTCTGGCGCCAGGGCTTGCGCCCGCCGCCGCTCACCTCTCCTCGGGTCTTGGTGCTGTGGGTGCCCTGCCGCCGGTTGGCCAGGTGCATGAGCACCGCCTGGTGAAGCAGCCCGGGGTTGAC
>DATCKT010000055.1:0-10209 GCA_036562195.1 Limnochordales bacterium | reverse complement strand
TTTACGCGAGCGCCGTGATGGATTCGCGCGTCGCCGATTGGCTGCTGGGAGTCATGCCCGTCTTCTACGCGTGGTTGGCTGAGGTGCTGGCTTGGTGAAGAACTTGGAGCTCGCGTGGATCCTGGAAGAGATCGGCGACCTTTTGGAGCTGCAGGGGGAGAACCCCTTCAAGGTACGGGCCTACCGGCGGGCCGCCCGCAGCATTGAGCTCTTGCCCGAGGACATCGAAACCGTCTGGCGCCGGGGCGAGCTGGGCCAGGTGGAGGGTGTCGGCAAAGCCATTGAGGCCAAGATCGACGAGTGGCTTTCCACGGGCTCGATGAGGTTCTACGAGGAGCTCAAGCAACAGTTGCCCCCGGGCTTGCGGGAGCTGACGCGCGTGCCAGGCGTCGGGCCCAAACTGGCCCACCGCCTCTACCAGGAGCTGGGCATCGGGAGCCTCGACCAACTGGAAGAAGCGTGCCGCGCCCAGCGGCTGCGCCACATCAAGGGATTAGGCGCCCGCACGGAGGAGAACATCCTACGGGGCATCGAGCGCCTGCGGCGCCAGTGGGAGCGGGTGCCGTTGGGGCTGGCGCTGCCCGTGGCCCAGCAGCTGAAGCGGGCCCTCGCCTCGCTGCCCGCCGTGCAGCGGGTCGCGTTGGCCGGCAGCCTGCGCCGCGGGCGGGAGACCGTGGGCGACGTGGACATCGTGGCCAGCAGCGACGACCCTCGGGCCGTTATGGACGCCTTCGTCGGGCTGCCGGGGGTCGAGCAGGTGCTGTCCCACGGCGAAACCAGGTCCTCCGTCATCCTCAAGGTGGGCCTGCAGGCGGATCTCCGGGTCGTGAAGGACAGCGAGTTCGCCGCGGCGCTGCACCATTTCACCGGCTCCAAAGAGCACAACGTGGCCCTGCGGGAGCTGGCCCAGGCAATGGGCCTGAAGATCAGCGAGTACGGCATCGTGCGCATTGACGACGGCCGGCCGCTGCCCATCGCCGCGGAAGCCGACGTCTTCGCGGCCGTGGGCCTGCCCTTCATCCCGCCGGAGCTCCGGGAAGACGGCTCAGAGATCGCGGCCGCCCGGGAGGGGCGCCTGCCCGAGCTTTTGACGATGGCGGACATCAAGGGCGACCTGCACGTCCACAGCCACTGGAGCGACGGCCTGCACAGCATCGAAGAGATGGCCCGCGCCGCTCAGGCCAGGGGCTATCAATACATCGCCATTACAGACCACTCCCGCTCCCTGGGTGTGGCCCGGGGGCTCGATCCGGAGCGGCTGGAAGAGCAGCTGGCGGAGATCGAGCGCCTCAACCGCCGCCTGGACGGTTTCCGGATCTTGAGCGGCTGCGAAGTGGACATCCTGCGGGACGGGACCCTGGACCTGCCCGATGAGCTGCTGGCGCGGCTGGATGTGGTCGTGGCCTCCGTGCACAGCGCGATGCAGCAGGACGAGGCCGAGATGACCGAGCGCATCGTGGCCGCCATGCGCAACCCCCACGTGGATATCATCGGCCATCCTACCGGCCGCATCTTGGGCCGGCGGGAACCGTACGCGGTGGACATGGAGCGCATCATTTCGGTGGCCGCCGAGACGGGGACGTGCCTGGAGATCAACGCCAGCCCCGAGCGGCTGGACCTCAAGGACGTGTACGCCCGGTGGGCCCGCGAACGGGGCGTGATGCTGGTGGTCAACACCGACGCCCACAGCACCGAGGGACTGGAGCAGATGGCTTACGGCATCACGGTAGCCCGGCGCGCCTGGCTCAGCGCCCGGGACGTGCTCAACTGCCTGCCCTGGCCGGAGCTGCGGGCTCGCCTCAAGGACGGCCGCCGCGGCGGGTGAGGAGGGTCGGGCGTGTCGGTGTTGATGATCTTCATCGACGGCATGGGTCTGGGAGAACCGGACCCAGCCAAAAACCCGCTGGTGACCACCCCCATGCCCAACCTGCGGCGTCTTTTGGACGGGGCCCCCTTGACGCGTGCGCTGCTCCCCGACCCTGGCGCACTCTACGAGGCGGGCGAGGCGGTGCTGGCGGCGGTGGACAGTTGCCTGGGGGTGCCGGGCCTGCCCCAGAGCGCCACCGGCCAGACGACCATGCTGTCGGGCGTCAACGCAGCCGCCGTGTTGGGCCGCCACCTCTCCGGCCTGCCGACCCCGACGCTGGTCGAGATCCTGCGCCAGCACAGCTTGTTCAAGCAGCTGCGCGCGGCGGGGCACCGGGCCACCTTCGCCAACCCCTTCACGGCCGAGTACTTTGAAGCCGTGCACAGCGGGCGGTGGCGCCATTCGGCCACCACCACGGCCTTGCTCAGCGCGGGGCTTCCCGTGCGCATGCTGGAGGACCTGCAGGCGGGTCGGGCCGTGTTTCACGACGTGACCGGCGAAACCTTACGGGAGCGGGGCTACGACGTGGCGCCGGTGCCGCCGGCGGAGGCCGGCCGCCGGCTGGCGCGGCTTGCGGCTGAGCACGAGTTCACCCTGTTTGAGCACTTCCTGACCGACAAGGCCGGCCACGCCCAGGACTGGGAGGCCGCCGGCCACTGGCTCGGCGTGCTCGACGCGTTCTTGGGCGGCGTGCTGGCCGAGGTGGATTTGGACCGCACCTTGGTCATGATTATTTCCGACCATGGCAACGTGGAGGACCTATCCGTGCCCACCCACACGGTAAACCCGGTGCCGGTGGTGCTGGCCGGCCGCGGGCGGCGGCAGGTGGCGGCGCGGCTTAAGTCGCTGGTGGATGTGACGCCGGCCATCGTGGCGTGGCTGGACGGGGGAGGCGCTGCCGGTGGATGAGCGCTCGCTGAGGGTCCTGGAGTACCCGGCCATCGTCGAGCGGCTCGCCGCAACTGCGGCCTTTGCGCCCGGAAGGGAGCTGGCCGCGGCGTTGCGTCCCTCTCCGGAGCCGGCCGTGGTGCGGCAGTGGCTGGCCGAGACCGCGGAAGCGCTCCAGCTCCTTGGGCGCGGCGGCCCCGACCTGCTCGCAGGCGCCCGCGACGTGCGGGAAAGCCTCAAGCGGGCGGGTCTGGGCGGCGTCCTGTCAGGAACGGAACTGTTGGATGTCGCGTCCACGGCCGCGGCCATGCGCCGGGCGCGCCGGGTGCTTCTGAATGACCCGGACGCATGGCCCCACCTGGCCCAGCGGGCGGCGCGCCTGGGGACCTTCACCGAGGTGGAGGAAACCATCGCGGCCTGCATCGGCCCCGACGGCCAGATGCTGGACGACGCGAGCCCGGAACTAGCCCGCTTGCGGGCCCGGATCCGCACCTTGCACCAGCGCATCCGTGACCGGCTGGACGCCATCCTCCGCTCGCCGTCCCTGCGGCAGGCCTTGCAGGACACCGTGATCACGGTGCGGGGCGGGCGTCAGGTGGTGCCCGTCAAGCAGGAACACAAAGGCATGATCCCGGGCATCGTCCACGACACCTCGGCCAGCGGCGCGACGGTGTTCGTGGAGCCGCTTGAGGTGGTGGAGCTCAACAACGAGCTGCAGGAGGCCAGGTCCCAGGAGGAGCAGGAAGTGGAGCGCCTGCTGCGCCACTTGAGCGCGCAAGTGGGCCGCGTCGCGGAGGAAATGCTCGTTGGGGTCTCGCTCCTGGCGGAGCTGGATCTCATCCTGGCCAAGGCCCGGCTGGCCGAGTCCATGCGGGCCGTGGCGCCCAAGATGAACGAAGAAGGCTGGGTCCGCATCGTGGGCGGGCGCCACCCCTTGCTCACGGGCCGGGTCGTGCCCATCGACGTGTGGCTGGGGCGGGAGGCGCGGGTGCTGGTCATCACCGGTCCCAACACCGGCGGCAAGACCGTCACCCTCAAGACCATCGGCCTGTTCTGCCTCATGGCGCAGGCGGGCCTGTTCGTTCCGGCCGAGCCCGGCACAGAACTGGCCATCTTCAGCGGCATCTACGCCGACATCGGCGACGAGCAGAGCATCCAGCAGTCCTTGAGCACCTTTTCGTCGCACATGTCCGCCATCGTGCACATCCTGCGCCGCGTGGACGAGCGGTCGTTGGTGCTCTTGGACGAGCTGGGCGCGGGCACGGACCCCGCCGAAGGCGCCGCCCTGGCCATGGCCATCCTGGATCACCTGCTGGCCGCCGGCGCCCGGGTCGTGGCCACCACCCACTACAGCGATCTCAAGGCCTTTGTGCACAACCGGCCGGGGATGCAAAACGCCAGCGTCGAGTTTGACGTCGAAACCCTGGCCCCCACCTACCGCCTCATCATGGGCTTGCCCGGCCGCAGCAACGCGCTGGAGATCGCCGCGCGGCTCGGCCTGCCCGAGCCGATCCTGTCTCAAGCGCGGGCCCGCCTCACCCACGACGACGTCCGGGTGGACGATCTCATTCGCAATCTCGAGGAAACCCGCCGGGCGCTGGAAGAGGAACTGGAGCGGGCCCGCCGCTTGCGCCAGGAAAACGAGCGGCTGCACGCGGAGCTGGAGGCGGCCCGGGCGGAGCTGGCCGAGCGGCGCCAGAGCGTCCTTGAGAAGGCCCGGGAGGAGGCCCGCCGGGTCGTGTCTGCCGCGCGCCGGGAGACCCAGGCGGCGTTGGACGAGTTGCGCCGCCTGCAACGGCAAGGGGATCTGGAAGGCGCCCGCCGTACCCATCGCCGCCTGGAGCGCCTGCAAGCGGAACTGGAAGCACCACCGGCGCCCGTGGAGACGCCGGACGCGCGCCCCCTGGCCCCGAGCGAACTGGTGCCCGGCACGCCGGTACTGGTACTCTCCTTAGGGCAAACCGGTACCATCATCGAGGGCCCGGCGGCCGACGGACACGTCACGGTCCAGGTGGGCGGCATGCGCGCCCGGGTGCCGGGGCAGAGCTTGCGCGCCGCGCCGGCCGCGGCCGTGAGAGAGGAGCCGGAGCGGCGGCCTTCGGCACCGGCCCGGCCGGGGTTGGGAATTGTGGCCGCCAAACGGGCGCACATTTCACCGGAGCTGCACCTGCGCGGCATGACGGTGGAGGAGGCCTTGGAGGCGCTGGACAAGTACTTGGACGACGCGGTGCTGGCGGGCTTGCCCACCGTCCGCATCGTTCACGGGAAGGGCACCGGCACGCTGCGGCGGGTCGTCCACGAGCACCTCCGCTCCGACCGGCGCGTCAAGAGCTGGCGCCTGGCCGACGCCTCTGCTGGTGGCCATGGCGTCACCGTGGCTGAACTGGCCGACTAGGTGCGTGGCGGTTGCGGTGCGTCGCGGTTGCCGGGGCGCCGCCGCTCAAGCGGCCCACCGCCGCGCCCTGGCGCCCGTGGGCGCGCGCCTCCGCGGCGGCCCTTCAGCCGAGGTCAGGCTTGCGCGCAGTCTTGCGCGCCGGCCGGCGCCGCCGCGAGGGGGTTCTCCGGGCGACCAGAAGGGGTTGTAGCACCGGGGGGACAGTTCCTTCGGCTCGGTGCCGGCCACGAACGTCTCGTAGCGCATCTCGGCTCGGGGGATAAAGAGGCATGCGTTGTGGGCTAAGAGGCCGGTGGCGGTGTCGATGAGCACGTCTTCCACCAAGCCCTCCGCCGGTTTCGGGAAATCGCGGACCGGGACGCCTGCCAGCGCCGCCTGCATGAAACGGCCCCAGATGGCCGCCGCCTCGCCGCTTCCCACGCGCCCCCACGGCGACTCCATCGGGGTCGGATTGTCGTGGCCGATCCACACGGCCGCCACCAGGTCGGGGGTGTAGCCGACAAACCACGCGTCGTGGTTGTCCTGGGTCGTGCCCGTCTTGCCGGCGGCCGGGCGGCCGATGTTGGCCCGGCGGCCCGTGCCGCGCTCAATGACGCCCCGCAGCATGTCGGTCACCACGTAACTGGTGACCTCCGACAGCACCACTTCCTGCCGCGGCTGGAACTCAAACAGCAGCTCGCCGTCGGGCCCCAGCACCCGCGTGATGGCCATGGGCTCGGTCCGGATGCCCTGGTTGGCCAGGACCGCGTAGGCCTGGGCCATGTCGATGGGCCGCACGCCGTTGGTCAGCCCGCCCAGGGCGAAGGCCAGGTTCACGTCGTTGCGGGGCCCGGACGTCTGCAGGGTGCTGATCCCCATCCGCGTCGCCAAGTCGATGACGGTGCGCACTGGCACATCCTCGTGCAGGAGCTTGATGGCGACGATATTGATGGACTCCTCCAGCGCCCGGCGCAGGGTGACGGGACCTAGGAACGTGCGGCTGAAGTTCTGCGGCTCCCACACCTCGCCCGTGACGGGGTTCGTCCACTGGAACGGCTCGTCCACCTTAACGGTGGCCGGCGTCAGGCCCGCGTCGATGGCGGCGATGTAAATGAAGGGCTTGATGGCCGATCCGGGCTGCCGGCGCGCCTGCACGGCCCGGTTGAACTCGTCGCCGCCGCGGCCGCCCACCATGGCCCGGATGTGGCCGGTGCGGGGGTCCAGGGCGACCAGGCTCACTTGGGGCTGCTTGAGGCCGTTCGCGTCGGTGACGGTTACCCGGGACAACAGGCTGTTGGGATCGCTGAAGGCCTGCTGAATGGCTTCCTGCGCCGCGCGCTGCATGTCCAGGTCCAAGGTGGTGTACACGTGCAGGCCGCCGGCGTAGATCGCGTTGGCGTCGATGCCCGGCAGCTCCAGGAGGCGCTGGATGACGTAGTTGACGAAGTACGGCGCCAGGTTGCGGGGCTGCTGCGACTCGGCCACGGTGATGGGCTCGCGGCGGGCCGCCTCGCTTTCCTCCGGCGTGATCATGCCCAGCTCTTCCATGCGGGACAGCACGGTGTTGCGCCGCCGCTCAGCCGCCTGGGGGTCGCGGAAGGGCGAGTACAGGCCGGGGTTCTGCGTCAGGCCGGCCAGCAGGGCCGCCTCCCCCAGCGTGAGATCGCCCACGGACTTGCCGAAGTAGTACTGGGACGCGGCCTCCACGCCGTACACGCCGGGGCCTAGGTAGATCTCATTGAGATAGGTTTCCAGGATTTCCGCCTTGCTGTACTTGCGCTCGATCTGAATGGCCCACAAGGCTTCCTGCAGCTTGCGGGAGAGGGTGCGCTCGTGGGACAGGAAGGCATTCTTGGCCAGCTGCTGGGTGATGGTGCTGCCGCCCTGCAAATACCCCTCATCGCCGAACCAGCGGCGGATGTCGGCCACCACCGCCCGGAGAATGGCCCGCGGGTCCACACCGAAATGCTCGTAGAAGCGGGAGTCCTCGATGGCGATGAACGCGTTCTTCAGGTACTCGGGCATCTGCTCGAGCCGCACGGGGATGCGGTTCTGGCGATACAGGCGGGCGATGACCCGCCCTTTGATGTCGTAGACGTAGGTGGTGAGCTCCTGGTCAAAAACGACCTGATCCAGGGTGGGCGCCGTGCGCAGGTAGCCGGCCACCATGCCGGCGGCGCCGCCGATCAGAATGGAGGCGAAGAAGACCGCGATGATGACGCTGACGCGGTGCGATCGGCGTGCCAACGGAAGCCTCCCTCCTGCGGCCAAACCAGCGCTGCCCTCCTGGCGGCGGCCGGGCCCCGCATGGCGAGAGCAGCGGAGCGCAGGGCGATTTACGCCCTATTATAGCATGCTCTGGGGTGGCCGGGTAGGCAGAGGCCCCCGCTGGGTCCGTTGCCCGTCCGGCGCGCTCCGTGCTATAATGACGCCATTCACAGAAACCGGACGCGACGGGGGATATAGGGTGGCACAGGTCGAGCAGAAGGACGGGGTCCCGGCCACGGCGCTCGGGTCCCTGCCGCTGGAAGAGGAGCTGGCGCTGATCCGCCGCGGCACCGAGGAGATCTTCCCCGAAGAAGAGCTGGTCGAAAAGCTGCTGTTGGCCCGCCGGGAGAAGCGGCCCTTGCGGGTGAAGCTGGGGGTCGATCCCACCGCGAAGGAGCTGCACCTTGGACACCTGATCCCGGTTTTGAAGTTGCAGCAGTTCCAGCAGCTGGGCCACCAGGCGGTGCTCATCATCGGCGACTACACGGCTACGCTCGGGGATCCCACCGGCCGCAACAAGGCCCGCCCGCCCCTGACCCACGAAGAAGTGCTGGAAAACGCCAAGGGCTACACCGCGCAGCTTTTCCGCTTCCTGGATCCGCAGCGCACCGAAGTGGTGTACAACGGCAGCTGGTTCAGCCAGATGCGGTTTCACGACGTCATCAAGCTGCTGTCGCACATGACCGTGGCCCGCATGCTGGAGCGGGAAGACTTTCAGATGCGGTACCGCAACGGGTTTCCCATCGGCATGCACGAGATGGTCTACCCGCTGATGCAGGGCTATGACTCGGTGCAGGTGCGGGCCGACATCGAGCTCGGCGGCATCGACCAGAAGTTCAACATCCTCGTCGGGCGGGACCTGCAGAAGGAGGTCGGCCAGCCGCCTCAGGTGGGCGTCTGCTCGCCGATCCTCCTCGGGCTGGACGGCAAGGAGAAAATGAGCAAGTCCTTGGGGAACTACATCGCTCTGAACGATCCGGCCGAAGAGATGTACGGCAAGACCATGTCCATCCCCGATGAGCTCATGATGCAGTACTACGAGCTCATCACCACCGTCAGCCTCGCGGAGCTGGCAGAGCTGCGCCGGGGCTTGGCCGACGGCACCGTGCACCCGCGGGACGCCAAACGGCGCCTCGCCCGGGAGATCGTGCGGCGGTTCTACGGCGATGAGGCGGCTCTGGCCGCGGAGGCCCATTTTGACCGGGTGCACAAGGAGCGGGAAGTGCCCGAGGATATCCCCGAGGTGCTGCTGGAGCCCGGCGCCCTCAAGGATGGGCGCATCTGGATCGCGCAGCTGCTGGTGCGGGCCGGTTTGGCCAGCAGCAACAGCGAAGCCCGCCGGCTTGTGGCCCAGGGCGGCGTGCGCCTCGACGGGGAAGTCATTAGCGATCCCGAACTGGACTGGCCGGTCACAAGCGGCGCCGTCGTCCAGGTGGGCAAGCGCCGCTTCGCCCGCATCGTCCTCAAGGCGTAACGGCGCGCCAGCCCGGTCGCGGAAACGTCGGTACGGGCCGCCGGGTGACCCCGGCGGCCTTTTGCGGCTGGCCCCCAGGCAGCTCATACCCCCGACGGCTCCCCGGCGGTGGCGGGCGCGACGCTGCGTCGGCTGGGAGCGGTCCGGTCGCGCCCGCACCCCGTTCCGTAGGCCCGCATAGCATGGTAAGGTTCCTGCGAGGTGAAGGGCATGCGGATCCTGGCCTGGGCCGGGGGAGGGCCCCGTCCGCCTGTGCGACGGGAGCAAGGGTTGACTCGTGCCCAGCGGTTGGCGCTGCTGGCAGCGGCGTTTACGCTCATGGCGTTGACGGTTTCGTGGCTCGCCGATGCGGTGTTGCGGCCGCCGGTCTACCGCTGGGCGGAATCGAAAGCCACCAACATCGGTACGCGCGCCATCGCGACGGCCGTTCAAGAGCGACTGTTGCCCCTCATTGAGGCCGGCAGCCTCTTTACCCCGGTCACCGATGCCGAGGGCCAGTTGGTGCTGATCGATTACAACATGGCTCGCATCAACCAAATCAGCGCCGCCGCGGCCCATCACATCCAGCAGGCCCTAAGCCGGCTGGCCGCCGAAGAGGCTCCCATCCCGCTGGGCCAGCTGACGGGCTTGGACGTGCTGGCCGGCTGGGGGCCGCCAGTGCGGGTGCGCATCGTGCCCATCGGCTCGGTGGTCATCGAGCCGCGCTCCGACTTTGTCGCCGCCGGAATCAACGTCATCAACCACAGGTTGTACGTGCGCGTGCGGGTGGTGATGAAGGTGGTCGCTCCCTACATGGACGCCGACTTCCCGGTGGAGCAGGACATCGTGCTGTCCAACCAAGTCATCCCGGGGCGGGTGCCGCAGGTGTTCGTGGGCGTAGAGGGCCTCGACCTGCGGCGTTTGCCCGATGGGCGCCTGGCGCTCTTGGGCGCCACGCAGGCCTTCGCGGGGCCGGCAACGCAGTAAAATCCTGGCAGCGCAGGAGCCGAATTCGCAATCTTTTGTCCCTTGATCGCCTCTAGGGGCCGTGCTATACTTAAGTTCCGGCGGCAGGAATTAGTAGCCGGTTGGTCCTTGAAAACTAAACAGCGTGGCGACCTGGTGAACGAGGTGCGGGCCTTCGAAGAGAAGGCCGAAGCGGTAAGCCGGATCGGCTTGCTGTTGATTGGTCTACAACCCCTGTTGGCGGGAGGAATCCCGCCGGCGGGGATGTGGAACGATTAACGGAGAGTTTGATCCTGGCTCAGGACGAACGCTGGCGGCGTGCCTAATACATGCAAGTCGAGCGGGGAGGTTTGCGGAAGCCCTTCGGGGCGGAAGCGGACGTCCCAGCGGCGG
>DATCKT010000052.1:0-11527 GCA_036562195.1 Limnochordales bacterium | reverse complement strand
CTTCCCCGACTGGGCGGATGTGTCCGCGCAGCGCAACTACATCCTGATGCTCGCGGACCAGTACTTCCGTTAATCGCCGTCGCCCACCCATGGAAACCGTCGCCCGCCGGCGCCTGGCTCCGGGCGGAGGCGTACGGCTCGAGCGGGGGCGTACGGATGCCCCGACACGCGGACGGGGGCTGCCGCTGCCAGCGGCAGCCCCCGTCCGTGCGATCCATCCCCACCCGAGATCCGTCTCCATGTGGTATACTTGGTAATATACTTGACCTGCTGTGCTTGGTCCCCGGCGGGCCGGTTTCGCGCCGGCTGCAGCCGGGAGCCTTTTTGCGGGCCGGGTCGCGAAGCGAGGATACGGCGCTCTTGTCGCGTGTTTTGGCGCGCGGCGCAGCGCCGCCTGCTCGCGGCGCCGGTCCGTAAGCGTCAAGGGAGATTACCGGATCGCCATGACCACGGAAACTCAGCGCGCCTCCCGCAGCAGGGGCGCCCATATGCGGGACTTCACTACGGGCAACATCTGGCAACACATCCTTGCCTTCTCGTGGCCCATGTTCGTCGGCAACCTGTTCCAGGTGCTCTACAACACCGTCGACAGCTTCTGGGTGGGGCGATTCATCGGTGCGGAAGCCTTGGCCGCGGTGTCGGTCAGCGTCCCCATCGTGTTTGCCCTGGTCGCTCTGATCATGGGCCTGACCATGGCCACCACGACGCTGGTGGCCCAGTACCGGGGAGCCCGGGACGAAGCGCAGGTGCGGCGCACCGTGGCCAACTCCATCGTGCTGGTGACGGCGCTGGGCCTGGTTTCCACGGTGGTGGGGTACGTGTGGCGCGTGCCTATCCTGCGGCTCATGCAGACGCCGGAGGAGATCCTGGAGCCCGCCGCGGTGTACCTGGGCATCTTCCTGCTGGGCCTTGTGCCCAGCTTCCTGTTCAACGTTCTCAGCTCCGTCCTGCGGGGCCTGGGCGATTCCCACACGCCGCTGCGGTTTCTCGTGTACGCGACGGTGCTCAACATCGTCCTGGATCCCCTGTTCATCATCGGGTTCGGGCCGGTGCCGCCCATGGGCATCGCCGGGGTGGCGTGGGCGACGCTGATCGCGCAGACGCTGGCGACGGTCCTGACCGTCGTGCACATGGAGCGGCACACGGACCTTTTGCCGACGGAGCGCCGCCAGTGGCAGATAGACTGGAGACTGGCGCGCCTCTTGTTCACCATCGGCGTGCCGGCGGCGCTGCAGTCCATCGTCGTGTCCTTCAGCATGGTGGTGGTGACGGCGCTGGTCAACACCTTCGGGCCCACGGTGGTGGCGGCCTTTGGCGCGGCGGGGCGGGTGGACCAGTTCGCCTTCCTGCCGGCCATGTCCATCAGCCTGGCGGTCACCGCCCTCGTGGGACAAAACCTGGGGGCCGGCCGGTACGATCGGGTGCGGGAGATTGTCGTCCGGTCCAGCATCCTCACGGCGGCCATCACCGGCACCATGACGCTGGTGGCGGTGCTGCAGCCCACGCTGCTCATCCAGATCTTCATCGAGGATCCGGCGGTGCTGGCCGAAGGCGCGCGGTACCTGCGGATCGTCGGTTTCAACTATGTGCCGCTGGCGCTCATGTTCATCATCACGGGCGTCTTGCGGGGCGCGGGGGACACCTTCGTGTCCATGCTCATCTCGCTGGTGACACTGTGGATCGTGCGGCTGCCGCTGGCGTGGTTCCTTTCCTACGGGCTGTCGTGGGGCGCGGTCGGGACGTGGTGGGCCATCGTGCTGAGCACGGTCCTCGGCCTCGCGCTCAACTGGTGGTACTACCGCACCGGCCACTGGCGGCGCAAGGTGATCGTCCGGCCCAAGCTCTCGCCCGCGGAGGCGTAGCCCTCGCCGGCGCGGTTTCCACGCTTGAGCGGAATGTTGCGGTCGCCGGCCGATCCCCGGCGCGTGCGCCTGCCGGGGGAAGGCCCCGTGCCCGGCCATCAGTACCCGACGATCCAGTATCCGATGGGGGCGAAAACGGACCGCATCCACACCATCGGGTACTGCAGCGCGTTGGGGCGTGCCTCGTGCAACGCGAACAGGGCGATGGCAAGTACCGTCAGGGCCAGCATGGCCCAAAGCTCGCCCCGCTGCCCGCGGCGGTTCAGGCTGGGCGCCTGCAGCAGCGCGTAGCCGCCCAGGATGAGCAGGGCCAGGAAGAGCCTCATGGCATATGTCCTCCTTGCCGCGGCACCCAGAGCTGGGACTCCACCGGACCGAGCGGCCGGGTGCCAAGGCCCGTGCGGACGACGTCCACCTTGATGTCGTAATCCAACTGCACCCGGGGAAACAGCTCCGGCCAGTGGTCCCGCATCGTGCGCCACCACTCGGGGCGGCCGCGCCGGAAGCTGGCCCCCAAGCCCGCCGCGTCGGCGTTGAGCTCCTGCATTCGACGCAAGGCGGCGTCGACGTAGCCCCGAAATGTCTCCGCAGCCGCCTGCTCCAGGGCCGAGGCCACTTCCGGGTGCTGGTCGTCCAAGAGCGCCGTGGCGTTCACCACATCCATCACCAGGCGCGCCGAAAACCTGAGGGTGGGCGGATCCGCTGCCACAGGCGTCAGAGAGGTGTCCGCCCGCTGCAGGCGCAGGGACACCAAGTCCCGGGGATGGATGCCGTGCTCGCCGCCGGTTTGCACGGCGGGATCGGGGACGGCGCGGCCCCCTTCGAGCCGGGCCAGCACGTCCGCCGCCTCCAGCGACACCACGGCGCGCGGGCGGTCGTTGAGCAAGAGCTGCAGGCCCACCGCCTCGTTCCGGTCCAGGTAGCCGGCCAGCCGGTCGCCCCGCAGCACACCCGCGCCGATGAGCTCCATGTCGCCCAGGTCGGAGCCGCCGCCGGGTTCCTGCACCACCGACGGTGCGATGGCCGTGAGGACGGGCTCCATGCCTTCCTCACCCATGGCCACAAACAGGTTGCGCACGCTGCTGACAACCAGCCGCTCGTTGCGCACCAGCTCGGCCCAGGCTTCGCCGGGCACCGCGGGCAAGGGCGAGGCGATGTTGAGCAGCTCCGCACCGGTACCCGGCGTCACCGCCACGAGGAGATCCGTGCGCACTTCCCGGTTGCGGATGAGGAAGTCCACCACCGGGAACAGCCCGCGCCGGGCCAACTCGTCGCCGAGAACCAGCATCTGTAGGTGCTCAAGGAACAGCTGCCTCGGAACTCGCTTCTGCAGGTTGGCGAGGGCCTCGGCCACGGTACGGCCCCGCGCCTGGGCCAGGAAGAAGGGCGCCCCTTCGGCGATGCTGGCTGGCCCGACCCCCAGGCGCGTGGGCATGATCACCTGGGCCGTAACCAGGATCTCCCCATTGGGCGCCGCGTCCAGCGCCAACAGGTCGATGAGGGCCAGCCGGTTGACCTCCGCGCTCTCGACGCACCCCGTGAGGAGCAGGGCGAGCAGCACGAGGCCCAGTCTCAGGAAGGGCGCCCACTTGGGCGCCGCTCGCCCGCGGTTGGGGGCGGCCAGCCTGCCGCCTTTCACGGCCTCTCCCCCGCCCGGCGGTTTCCGGCGCCCCGCACGGCGGCTAGGAGCGCCAGCCCGGCCGGCAGGAGCAACTGCAGGCAGAAGGCGTATACCGGCCAGCCGGCCAGCAGCCACGCGTCCACTTCCTGCTTGTTGCTGAACAGCCCGTCGCTGAGCACCAGGATCAGGCCCGCAAGGGGCACGGCCAGCGGCCGGTCGTCCCGCAGGCCCAGCAACCTGGCCAGGGTGATGGTGGTCACGTGCTGCACGGTGGCCACCTTGATGACGGTGAGGAAGAGCCAGACGGCCATGGCGAGCGGGTCGATGCGCAGGAAGCCGCCGATGGTGACGAACCGGGCCACCGAAGACAACGGGTACGCGAGGCGCCCCGTCTGGTCGCCAAAGAGCATCGCCGCCGAGAGGCCGCCGACCACGATGAGAATCATTACCACCGCCATGCCCGCCCCAGCGGCCGCCGCCCGGCCTCGCCGGCCCCGCACGCTGGACAAGAAGAAAGCGATGGCGTTCACCTCGCCAAACCACGCCGCCGGGATCAACGAGGCCCGCAGCACCGGCAGCGCGCCCCGCTCGAACAGAGGCAGGATGAGCTCCGGCTCCACTTGCGCCGCGGTGGCGGCGGTGACGATGATCGTGAAAACGATCTGGATCGGTACCACGATGAGGGTCGTGCGGCCGATGACTTCCAGTCCGTGCCAGACCATGTACGTGGTCAGGATCAACAGCGGCGTCCCCAGCACCAGCGGCGACGCGGCCGGGTAGAAACCGGTGCGCAGGAAATCGGTGGACTCCCGCACGACCAGCGAGGCCACGTGCAGGAAGTAGGCTGCATACAGAAACAGCACCACCTTGCTCAAGGCGGTGCCCAAAAGCCGCTGGCTGTAGTCGGGGAAGGCGGCGCCGGGAAAACGCCGGTCCAGGTACAAGATGACCGCCAGGGTCAGCGCGCCGACGACCGCGCCGGTCAGGGAGGCCAGCCAACCGTCGTGCTGGGCGACAAGCCCGGTGAACATGGGGAGCGTCACCGCCCCCGTGGCGAAGATGAGGGAGATGACGATGCCCGTCAGCTCCAGGGGCGTGATGCGGTTGTCTTGCCAGTACCAGCCCGCCACGGCGTCAATCCCCCCCGTCCCGGCGCGCCGCGGCCTCCTGGGAGTTGCTCTCGCGCCCGCCGCGCCGTTCACGCGGTCCCGGCGGCGGTGCGGGCTTAGGCGGACCGCTGGTGGCCTGCCGTCGGTCCGGGGCAGGGCCCCGTCTTCGCGCCGTCTCGGCTTCCGGCTGCGGGTGGGGCGCGTCGTGCACGGACCAGTGCGGCCAGCGCACCAGCGTATCCTTGAGGGCCTTGAGGTCCAGGGGCGACACAGGCCACAGATAAGGCACCCCAAAGGAGCGCAGCGCCAGGAGGTGCACCTGGATCAGGCCGCCGCCGATCAGGATGCCGTACAGCCCGAAGGCCGACGCCATCAGGATGAGAAAGAAGCGCAGGATACGCATGCTGCCCGCGAGGCCCACGTGGGGAGTGGCAAATGAGGCGAGCCCCGTGAGGGCGATGACCACGATGACCGGCGCCGAGATGAGGCCGGCCTGCACGGCGGCTTGGCCGATGATGATACCGCCCACGATGCTCACCGTCTGGCCCACCGCCCGAGGCAGGCGCACCCCCGCCTCACGAAACGCCTCGAAGGCCACCTCAAACAAGAAGATCTCGAGGGCCGCCGGCAGCGGCACCCGCTCCCGGGATGCGGCGATGGTGATCAAGAGCGGCGTCGGCAGCATCCCGTGATGAAAGATGACGGCCGCGATGTACAGGGCCGGCAGGGTGACGCTGCCGACCACCAGGACTACCCGCAGCAGCCGCACGAAGCTGCTGAGGATGTGGCGCTGGTAGTGGTCCTCGCTGGCCTGCAAAAGCGACCAGAAGGTGATGGGCGCGATCAGCGCGAAGGGGCTCCCGTCGGTCAGAATGACGACCCGCCCTTCGTACAACGCCGCCGCCGCCACGTCGGGGCGCTCGGTGTGCATGATCTGGGGGAAGGGCGAGTAGGGCGAGTCCTCGATGAGCTCTTCGATGTAGCTGGATTCGACGATGGCGTCCACCGCGATGCGCTCCAGCCGCCGCTTCACCTCCTCGATGAGCGGCTGCGGCGCGCGGCCCTCCAGGTACAGCACCCGCACCCGGGTCTGGCTGTAGCGGCCGAAACGATAGGAGACGAAGCGCAGCCCAGGATGCCGCACCCGGGCCCGCACCAGAGCCAGGTTGGTGTCCAGGTTCTCGATGAAACCCTCCCGGGGGCCGCGCACGACAGGTTCCGTGCCCGGCTCCTCCACGGCGCGGTGGGGCCTGGCCTGTACGTTCATGGCGATGGCCGCCGTTTCGCCGTCCACCAGGAGCAGCGCGTAGCCCTGGGCGACCCGCTCGACGCCGTCGGCGAAGGAGGTCACGACCTCCAAGTGCACCGTGTGGACGGCGATCTCTTCGAGCTTCTCGAGCAGCCGCTGCATGCCCGGGGACGGGGCGTTGCGGCGCCCGAGCTGGATGGGGCGGCGAAACCGGCTGAACAGCCCGCGCTTGTCGCGGCCGTCCTCCCGACTCGCCGCGCGGGCGTCGTCCGCCTGCCCGCTATGACCCGTCTGCCCGCTGTCGCCCGTCTGCCCGGCATCGCCTGCCTGTCCAGCGCTGCGCGCCTGGCCGTCGCCGCCCGCCTGTGCAGCTTCGCGCCTCTGCGGGGAGCCGTCCTCCTGCCTGGCGTCGGGTACCGGTGCGGCGCCGTGCGATTGCCCGCGCGGAGGCGTGCCGGTCCCGTTGAGATGGCGCAAGCGCTGCAGCGGCCGGACGACGGACAGGTCCAGGCGGGCGTCGTCCACCTGCCCTTTGAGAAACACCAGGGCGGCCCGCGGCCCGCCGTCGATGGCGAAGCGCCGCACGATCAAGTCCGCGGCCTGGGCCCACGTGGCTTCCATGCGCTCCACGTTGGCGGACAAGTCGGCCGCGAAGGGCGCGTCACCGATGTCCTGGGCTAGCGGGGTTGTGACGATCTCGCCGCCCGGCTGCTGCGCCGGCTGCTGGGACGGCGGTTGTTGCGCTGACCTTTGCGCAGAGCGCTCCGACGGGCCGTCCGGCCCGCGGCCGCCCGCGCCGGGCTGGCTCTCGGGCCTGAGGGCGCGCTGGATCCAGATCAGGAGTCCACGCAGCACGCTGCGCTGATGGGGCATCGGTGCTGGTCACCACCGGGAACGTGCGGCATCGCCGTGGAAAGAACGGTGATGTGCGGCCGCCGCGGTGCGGCGGCGGGCCCATCCCGCCGGCAGGCCAAACCTGCCGTCAATGGCAGGATCCCCTACTGCGGCCGGTTCCCATGCGATCCAGATCCCGCCAGCGGGGGGCCGTCCGCAGGCGCCGCCGCCGATGCCGTTGCGGTGCCCGGTGCCGGCCCGGCGGCGGCCGCGGCGCCCGCAGCGGCCGCCGGCGATCCGTGGGATGGCGACACGGGGATGACGGCCTGCCGCCAGCCGCCGCGCCACAGCCACAAGGCCGCGACGGCGAAGCCGGCCGTGGAGGACAAGAACATGGACCACCACAGGCCCGGCGGCCCCCAGCCCAGGCCCCAGATGAGCGCGATGGCCAAGGGGAAACGCAGCACCCAGTGGTTGAGCAAGGCGAGGATCATGGACACGGTGGTGCGGCCGGCGCCTTGAAACGCGCCTTGCACCACCTGCACGCCGCCGGCGAAGCCGAAGCTCCAGCCGACGACCCGCAGGAACGCCGCACCCTGCTCGATGACTCCCGCGTCATTGACGAACAGGCGCATGATGCCGGGCGCCAGCGCGACCGAGAGCAGCCCGCCGGCGCCCAGGAACACCAGGTCCAACGCCACGCCCGTCCACGCCACTTGCCGGCTGCGGGCCAGCTGTCCCGCCCCCAGGTTCTGGCCGACGCCGGTGGCCACCGCCTGTCCCACGGCCGCCGAGGTGGTCCAGATCATCGACATGACCCGGTTGACGATGCCGTAGGCGGCCGTCGCCACTGGGCCCAGGCGCGCCACGATGGCCACCATGGCCACCGAGGAGAAGCTGCGGGCGGCGCCGTCCAGCGACGCGGGCAACCCCAACCGCAGCAACTCCCGAGCGGTTTCCCACCGCGGCACGAGGTCGACAGGCCGGATGCGGATGGCCAGCTGTCCGCTGAGGAGATACCCCAAGCCCGCCAAACCCGCCAGCGCCCGGGAAATCAGCGTCGCCCAGGCGGCGCCCGCCACGCCCAGCGCCGGCGCCGGGCCCCAGCCGAAGATCAGGATGGGGTCCAGCACCACGTTGAGCAGGTTGGAGAAGATGCTGAGGTACATGGGCCGCATGGTGTCGCCGGCACCCCGCAGCGACGAGCGGAAGGCGAAGAACAGGAACGTGAACGGCACGCTCCAGATGATGACGGTCATGTAGGCCAGGGCGTCGGGAAACACCTCGCCCGTGGCGCCCATCAGGCGCAGGAGCGGCAGCCGCAGCAGGTGCCCGGCGGTGGACAGGAGCAGGGCCGACAGCACCGCCACGCTGACCATCTGCGCGGCGATCCGGTCGGCTTCCCGCGGCCGCTTGGCTCCGGTCCATTGCGAGACGAAGGTGGCGCCGGCCACGGTGATGCCCATGCCCATGGACACCAGCAGCCAGTCCGTGGGAAACACGATGGACACCGCGGCGACCTGGGTCGCCCCAAGCCGGCCGACCCAGAACATGTCCACCAGGTTGTACACCGTCTGGAGCAGGTTGCCGGCCACCAGCGGCCAGGCCAGCCGCACCAGATTGACGGGAATGGACCCTTGGGTAAAATCGACGGCGCCGCGGCGGGCGCCTGGAGCGCCCGACCCTCCCGTCCCGTCCCGGGACTCCGCAGGACCGTCGCCGGCGCCGCGGTAGCTTGCGGGCAGCGTGATCACGTCCTCCGCGTGCTTCGTCACCCGACTTCATTCATCATGAGCCGGAGAAAGCCTCCATCACCAGCCGGTAGGAGCGCAGGCGCGCCGCGTGGTCATGGATCATGGACGAGATGATGATCTCGTCCGCGCCTGTGGCCTCGGCCAGCTGCAGGAGGCGCTCCCGCACCCGGGCGGGGTCGCCCCAGATGGCCAGCGAGCGGTGCTGGGCCACGATGAATCGTTCTTCCTCCGAGAAGGGGTAGGCGGCCGCCTCCTCCGGGCTGGGCAGGCGTCCCACTTGACCACGGCGCAGGCGCACCCACGCCAGGTCCATGGAGCGGGCCAGGTAATCCGCCTCCTCGTCGGTGGGCGCGCAGAACACCGCGGCGCCGACGATGACGTGCGGCCGGGGAAACTGGGCCGACGGCCGGAACGCCCGCCGGTACGCCTCGATGGCCGGGCCCGGCGGGTCGAAGCTGAAGTGGCTGGCAAACCCGTATCCCAGCCCCAGACGGCCCGCCAGCTCCGCCGTGGCGCCGCTCGATCCCAGTACCCACACCGGCGGCAGCTCCACGTCATCGGGCACCACCCGCACGCCGTGAAAGGGGTGGTCCGGCGGGAAGGCGCGGCGGGACAGGGCCAGCAGCTCCTGCAGCTGGGTGGGAAACTGGGCCGCGTCGAAGGGCCGCAAGGCGGCCGACGTCACCGGGTCCGTCCCCGGCGCACGGCCGATCCCGAGGTCAATGCGGCCGGGGAACAGCGCCGCCAGCGTGTGAAACGCCTCCGCCACCCGCAGCGGCGCGTGGTTGGGCAGCATGATGCCGCCCGCGCCCACGCGGATCCGCCGGGTCGCGGACGCGACGCGGGCGATCAAGATTTCCGGCGCCGAACTGGCGATGCTGGGCATGCCGTGATGCTCCGCCAGCCAGAAGCGGGTGTAGCCCAGTTCCTCCGCCAGCAGCGCCAGCTCGACCATCTGCACGAGCGCCTGCCGGGACGAGGACCCGGTGCCGATGGGCACCAGGTCCAGGACGGATAGGTTGACCGCGGCCATAGGAACCCCCGTGGGATGCTGAGGTCCGGGCGGTGTTGAACCCCCCTACAATGCTGAGCCGGCCGTTGTCGGCCGTGGGTCGAGTCGCTCCCCCCTGCACCAGTAGTGTACATGACGCGTGCCGCAGGTCCAACCCGCCGGGCTCCTGACCCGCCAGCGCGCGGCGACCCCGCATGGGGCAAGGACTGGGCCCGTGCCCAACGAACCGTTGAAGCCTGGGCGCGAGTGAGAGGTCGAGGTCCATCCAAGCGGCGGGACCGCCTTCGGATTCGAGGGGGTAAGGAGGGAGCGAGATGATCCTGTACTTCGACGATTTGGCCGTGGGGATGCGCATGGAAACGCAGGGGCGCACCATCACCGAGGCCGATGTGGTCAACTTTGCGGGCGTCTCCGGCGACTACAACCCGCTGCACATGGATGCGGAGTTCGCCAAGACGACCCCGTTCGGCCAGCGTATCGCCCACGGGCTGTTGGTGCTGTCCGTCGTCACCGGGCTGCGCCAGCACCTGAAACTCATGGAGGGCGCCGTCCTCGCGTTCCTTGAGATCCGATCGTGGCGTTTCCGGAAACCGGTGTTCATTGGCGACACCATCCGGGCCCGCACGGAGATCACGGGGCTGCGGCCCACGTCCAACCCCGAGCGGGGCATCGTGACCGTCGCCGCGCAGGTGTTCAACCAGCACGGCGACGTGGTGCAGGAGGGCGAACTGGTCTTCATGGTGCGCCGGAAGCCAGCGGCCCAGGCGGGGTAGCACGCTGGGGGGGATAGGGGAGGTGTATCCACCCCGCCTGGACCGCGGCGCAGGGAGGGTATGGACACCGGCCGCAGGGCCGGCGGCGCGCTGAGCCCCGGTCGTCGGCGGCCCAGCCGGCTCCGGCCGTGTAGCCGATGGCGGTGGCCTAGCCGGTTTCTATGGCGCGGCGGGCCAGTTCAACGACCCGCTTCATGTCGTACTCGCGCCAGATGGTGATCTTCTGGGCCTCGATGGAACCTTCCGCGTGGATCTGCAAAACCTCGTTGTAGCCGCCGAAGTCGGAGGCCGTCAGGTCGCGGATGAGGTTGAACACCCGCAGCCGCTCCTCGGCCCCCACGCCTTCCCGGCCGCCCAGGTACGTCCGGATGTAGCGGCCCAGCTCGGGATGGCGCACGTCTTCCTCCGACGGCCCCGTCACCAAGAGGCCGCCCGCGATGTCGTGCACCAGGCTCACCATCTGGTGGTACTGGGTGGCGAAGTAAAACTTGCACATGTTGGTGACGATGGTCCGCGGCACGGCGATGCCGTCTTCGGTGTACTCGGGGTCCATGGCCGCCGCCCGCGTTAGGGCCCGGATGGTTTCCGTGTAGATGATGAGGCGCGTCAGCTTCTCGCGGATGTGGGAGACGTTCAGCACGCCGTTGTAGTCGGCGATGAGGGCCGAGGCGCCGATGAGCAGGTCCAGCAGCGGCGGTTTGTAGGACACGGCCGTGAAGCGGTGGAACTCCACGAAGGTGTTGGCCACCGCGCCGGCGAAGGCCGCTTCGCCCGCCAGGAACACCCGCTCCCAGGGCACAAACACGTTGTCGAAGATGGTCAGCGTGTCGATCAGGCGATGGCGGGAGCTCACCGGGTGGTGAAACCGGCTGTCGCGGTCGGGGCTCAAGGGGCTCACGATCATGCGCACGCCCGGCGCGTTGGCCGGCACCGCGCACGCGACGGCGAAGTCCGCGTCGTCCTCGCCCATGGCCCGGGTAGGCAGCACGATGATCTCGTCGGCGAAGGGCGTGTTGGTGGTGTGGGCTTTGGCGCCGCGGATGACGATGCCGTCCGGACGCCGCTCGACGATGCGCACGTAGTAGTCGGGGTTTTGCTGGGATGGCCGCTTGGAGCGGTCGCCCTTGACGTCCGTCTGGGCCACGGCGAAGGTCAGGTCCTCGGCGCGGGCCCGGTCCAGGTACTGCCGCACCCGGGGGTAGTAGTCGGTGCCCAGCTGCCGGTCCATCCGCCGGGTGACGATGAGGAGCGCAAAGAGGGCGTCCGTGCCGATTTCCTTCACCAGGGGCACGACGCTCTGCGAAACCCGCGTG
>DATCKT010000047.1:0-5697 GCA_036562195.1 Limnochordales bacterium | reverse complement strand
CCCACGGCCCGCACCCTTGCGCCACCGGCCGCCAGGGCTCTTACCAGTTCAATTTCCCGGCGGTCGCCGCCCACCACGGCCAGCGGCACACCCGCCAGCGGACCGGCCACCGGCCCCGTCCTCCCTTGTGCCCGGGAAAGGCAATCCGGACCTCCCCCCCATGTTACGCTAGTAATATATGAGCCCGTCTGGGGGGACGTGAGGCGGGGCGGGCGGGCCTAGCTCTCCGGGAACAGCAGCCGCTCCAGGCCGTACACGAGCCCTTGCCAGGTGTGCACCTGCCGGATCCCCAAGAGCACCCCGGGCATGAAGGACCGCCGGTCCATGGAATCGTGCCGGATGCGCAGCGTCTGGCCGGGCAGGCCCATGATCACTTCCTGATGGGCCACCAAGCCCGGCAGCCGCACGCTGTGAATCCGAATGCCCTCATGGGCGCCGCCGCGGGCGCCATTGATCAATTCCAGCTCTTCGGTGGGCGCGGGCACCTGTCCCCGCGCCTTGGCGATCAGCTCTGCGGTGCGGATGGCGGTACCCGACGGGGCATCCTTCTTCCCGTCGTGGTGCAGCTCGATAATCTCCACATGCGGGAAATGGCGGGCTGCCAGCTCCGCGCACTTCATCATAACGATCGCGCCCAGGGAGAAGTTGGGCGCCACCAGGATGCCGACGCCCCGCTCCCGGGCGGCCCGGTCGATGTCGTCCAAGTCGCTGCGGGACAGCCCCGTCGTTCCGACCACCATCGGCAGGCCGTGACGAATGCCGGTATAAATATGGTCTAGAACCGCCTGGGGGCTGGTGAAATCCACCAGCACCGTCGGCTGCGTGCGGGCGATGGTGACCTCCAGGTCGTCGCCGCGGCGAAAGCCCCCGACCAACTCCATGTCGGGGGCCTCGCTGACGGCCTGCATCACTTCTCGGCCCATCCGCCCCGTGGACCCCAATACCAGGACCCGGTGCCGCATGATCGCTTCCCCACGACAAAATGCGAGACGGTTGGCCACGGAGGGTTTGCCAACCGCCCGACCTTGGGATCATTCTCCTACACGCGGCCACCGATGTCAAGACGGGGCGCTTAACGGGGCGCTTTCCGGCCCTGGAGGGCCCGGGCGCCTCACATGTCCCCGTGGGTTTCCACGTTGCGGGCCCCGGTTTCCCGCAAGATTTGGGCCGCCTCCTTGACCCGGTCGCTGTCGGCTTCTACGACGCACAAGAGGCGGCCTTGCTTCACCTCTTCCTCAAGCTGCCGGCCGCGCTCCTCGGGGATGCCCATGTCCAGCAGGCTTCCGGCCACACCGCCCGCCACAGCGCCCGACAGCGCCGCTGCCAGCGGTCCCGCCGCCACGATGGGGCCAATGCCGGGAATGGCCAACGCGCCGGCCCCGGCCAGCAGCCCCCCGAGCGCGCCGATACCGCCGCCCCACGCCGCGCCGTCGCTGACGTTCTGGGCGCCCATGCCCTCATCGCCGGCTTCCATGTCGCCGCGGCCCCGGCGGCCGCCCTTGTCCCCGTGACCCCGGGCCACCAGGGAGACCTCTTTCTCGGTAAAGCCGGACTCTCGCAGCTTGCGTACAGCCCGTTCGGCCTGGTCGTGCGAATCGAAGACGCCGATGGTCGTCGCCATGCCCTGTTCCCCCCAGCGGAGTGGTGGTACACGGCCTAGTGTTCCCTCCCGCTGGGAGGGTATGCGCCTTCAGCGGAGGTCGGGCTCGGAGGCGTCCCGGTCCCAAACGGCCCGGGACCGCTCGCTCCCCTCCCCTCCGGTCCGCCGTTCGGCGCCATGCACGTCCACGGCGGTGCTGAGATCGACGATGATCAGATCGACCCCGATCTTGCGGATGCCGTGCCACGGGATCTCCAACTCCCGCCGGGTCCACCAGCCGCCGCGGCTGGGGATGATGATGGCCACCACCCGCCCGGCGTCGGTGTCAATCACCAGATCGGTGTCGTTGATGATCCCTAGGCGAATGCCCTGATCGATGTCGATGATCTCCTTGCCGGCCAAGTCGCTGTATCGCATGGGCAGGCCCCCCGCGCTGCTACGCGCGCTACAATGTATGTCCGCTGGGCCGCCCGTTAGACGGCACGAGCGGCGACAGGACCACCGCCGCCGGGTTTGGCCGGAAGCCACGCCGTTTCGCTCTCAGCCTTCAAAAAGAGAGGGACACGCCGACCGCGACGGTCGGCGGCCGCGACCAGCCCACATCGAGCCGTCCCTGGTCCCACTCGCCCCACCGCACCCAAACCTCCCCCCGCTCCGGCAGCCGGCGCGCGAGGCGCACGTGGGTCCACGCGCGGGCTTGCCCGCCGGCGCCTTTGTCCCGGCGCTCCTTGTAGACCAAGGTCAGCTGCCAAAAGGGGTGGCCGGAATGCACCCACTGCACGCGCCAGCCCGGCAAGTCCGTGTCGGCGGTGGTCACCATCCGCCAGCCGTTCGCCTCCCACTCCAGCCGCGGCCGCCACCGCAGACGGTTGCCGCCCGTCTCCAGTTCCAGGGAGGCATCCAGCCGCCGGTCCGGGTCCCGCCCGCCGACCTGCCACGTCACCACCGGGGCGGCGCTCCCCTCCCATTCCGCCAATGCGCCCAGGTGCCAGGCCCACCGCCGGCGGGGGGCGACGCTGTAGCGCACCTCCACCGCCCGGAAGGGTGCCGTGGCATCGTCCAGAGGCTCGCGCACCTCACCGTACACGCTCAGAAGGTGGTTGGCTTGGGGGCGAAACTGCCAGCGTCCCTCAACGCCCGCCTGGCCCCGGTGAAACGGGTACGTGTCCGCCGCCAGCGAGCGGAAGCCGGGCGAGGTGGCGTGGACCGTGAACCAGAGCCGGTGGCGCCCGCGGGTCGCCTCCAGGCGGGCAAAGGCGGCGGCTTCCGATACCTGGATGAGGCCGGGCGCCTCCAGCGGCGGTGCCACCTCACGCCCTGTTTGCCAAACGCCGCCCCACGCGACGCGCATGTTGGGCGAAAGACGAAAGGCACCGTCCAGCACAAAGAACTGGTGCTGCAGCTGCTCGGTGCCGTAGCCCACCCACGTCAGTCTCGGCCACGGCGGCGACGGCTCCGCTTGGCCGACCAGAAGCGGCCCGGTCCGACCCCGGAGGGGCACCGCCTGGACGTACTGCAGCAGCGCGGACCAGTCGCCCCGCCACTGCAGCCCGCCGGCCCAGGCCCCCTGGGCCCGGGCGCTCCGGTGCACCAACCGGAACGGCTCCGTGGACGACCGGTGGTCCTCGTCGCGCACCACGTAGCCTTCCCACGGACCCGCCGCGGCAGTGAGTCCGCCGCCCGCCAGTGCGGCCCCCTCGCCGGCCGCCGTCCGGTGGCGCAGTTTCAGCTCTGCAAATAAGGGATGGCCCAGGAGGGGGGTGCGAAGGTCCAGCGGCACCGTCAGGGACTGCTCCAGCACAAACTGCTTGAGCTCGTCGGCGGCCAGAACCGTTTCCGCCCAATAGGACACGGCCGCGGCCAGCCCCGGGGCCAGGAGAAGCCCAGCCCACGCCAAGGCCGCCGCGGCGCAGACAGCCACCCGGCGACGCGCCGGGCTCGAGTCAGAATCGGTCCCATACCCATGCGCAATCCGAACTGGTCCATGGGGTCTTGGAGGAGCCGGACGAAAACCGGCCCGGGAGGGCAGACGCAGACGCCGACGCACACCCGCGTCATCCTTTCGATCCCCGGGCATGGTCGGCACGCGTATGGTAACAACTGACGCAGGGCGGTGTCAACGTACCAAGCAGGCGGCCGCGTGGGAAGGTGGCGCCGTCACGGTGCGCGGTGCGGCTGCTGCTCGCGCCGGATACGCCGCCTGCGGGATGGAGCTTTGCTGCAGCCTGCGGGATGCGCGTTTGCTGCAGCCGGAGCGGGAGCGGTCCGGGCGTTGCCGGCCGGCGCCGCGCCGGCGGAACTCAGGTGCCCGTCGAGCCGAACCCACCCGCGCCCCGGTCCGACGGGGCCAACTCGTCCACTTCTTCCCAGATGATTTGGGCCACCGGCATGATCACCAGCTGCGCGATGCGGTCGCCGGGCTGGACCGTGAACGGTTCACCGCCGGCGTTGAGGAGCGCGCACTGGATCTCCCCCCGGTAGTCGCTGTCGATGACGCCCACGCCGTTGGCCAATTGGATCCCGTGCCGGGCGGCCAAGCCGCTGCGGGCAAACACCAGGGCCACCCACTGCGGCGACGGCAGCGCGATGGCGATGCCCGTGGGGATCAACCGGCGCTCCCCAGGGGCCATCATCACCGGCTCCCCCACGCACGCGCGCAAGTCCAATCCCGCCGCGCCCGCGGTGGCGTAGGCCGGCAGCGGCCAGCGGCGGGCCAGCGGCGACACGCGCCGCACCTGCACGCGCATCGCCCCCGGCCCACTGCCCGTCGCATGCGTCGTTGGCGGCGCGCCCATGTCAGCACGCCGCCTCCGCGAGGCGCCGGCCCAGCAGGGCGTCGGGTATGGCGCCCAGGCCGACGATGGTCAACCGCTCCGGAGCCAAGAGTTCCTCCGCGAGGCGCCGCACATCCTCGAGGCTGACCGCGTCGATGCGGCGCATCAGTTGCCTTGGGCTCAAATAAGGCTGGCCATCCAGCTCGCTGCGGCCCAGCCGGTTCATGCGGGCGGTGGTGTTTTCCAGGCTCAAGACGAGCGCTCCCTTGGTCTGCTGCTTTGCCCGGTCCAGTTCCTCCGCGCTGATCCCGCCCCGGTGAACGGCGGCCAGCTCACATCGAATCAAATCCAGCACCTCCGCGGCCTTGTCCGGACTGGTGCCGGCGTACACCCCCAGCACACCCGTGTCGCGGTAGCCTGAGTGGTACGAATACGTCGAGTACACCAGGCCCCGGTTTTCGCGCAACTCCTGGAAAAGCCGCGAGCTCATGCCGCCGCCCAGCAGCGTGTCCAAAAGGTGCAAAGCGAACCGCTGCGGATGGTTCCGGGGCAGCGCGGGCACCCCCACGCACAGGTGCACCTGTTCCGAATCCCGCTCGGCCATCACGTACGCGGGCTGGTAGCTGAACGGGACCGGCCCTGGCGCCCCGTTGCTGCGGGCCGGGCCGTCGAACAGTTTCCCCACCATGGCGACCAGGGCGTCGTGGTCGACGCTGCCGGCGGCCGCGATGACCAGGTCCCCCGGCGTGTAGTGGGTTTCCACGAACTGCAACAGGTCCTGGCGCGTGCAGCCCGACACCGTCTCCTCGCTGCCCAGCACCGGCCGGGCCAACGGGTGGGCGCCGAACAGCGCCTTCTCAAACAAGTCGTGCACCAGATCCTCGGGAGTGTCCTCCACCAGGCGGATCTCCTCGACGATCACGTCCCGTTCCCGCACGAGGTCCTCGGGCCGGAACGTCGACTCAAGCAGCATGTCCGCCAAAATGTCCAGCGCCAGCGGCAGGTGCTCGTCCAGCACGCGGGCGTAATAGCAGGTCGTCTCTTTGGTCGTGAAGGCGTTCAGCTGCCCACCGGTGGCGTCGATGGCCTCGGCGATGTCGCGGGCCGACCGCCGGCGGGTGCCTTTGAACAACATGTGTTCCACGAAATGCGCGATGCCGCTTTGCTCCGGCGCCTCATCGCGCGAGCCCGCCGGAACCCAAATGCCGACGGCCACCGAACGAACGCCCGGCACCCGCTCGGTGATCACTCGCAAGCCGCTGGGCAAGACCGCCTTCTTTGGCAAGCCGATTCCCCCTCCCCACTCTCTGCAGGCTATTATAC
>DATCKT010000186.1:0-1568 GCA_036562195.1 Limnochordales bacterium | reverse complement strand
GGCCCGCCTGTGGCCAGCCCCCTGCTTGAACCAGAGCAGTTTAGGCAACGAGTAATGGGGCCGGGGCGGGCATCCGGTGCGCTCATACAGCTCCCGCCCACCGAACGCGGCCTCCACCGCGGCCGCTTCGGCCACGGCCCGCACGTCCATCCACGGCAGCGCCGGCGCAAGGGGCTGGCCGTCGCGGCCCACCAGGACGAGCCCCGCCATCTGCGCCGTGAGGCTGATCCCCGCGATCCGCTGCGGACTGCCAAGGCCCTGCAGCATCTGCCGGAACGCCGTGACCACGGCCTGCCACCACTGGGACGGGTCCTGCTCCGCCCACCCCAGCTGCGGCGAGTGGGTCGCGTACGGGACTTGCGCCTCCGCCGCGCAGGCGCCGGTTTCGTCGAAGGCGGCCGCGCGGCAGCCGCTGGTGCCCAGGTCGATGGCCACGACCACCGGCCGCGTCACAGGGCTCACCCCTTCTTCCACCCGCTGGCCGCGGAGCGGGCCAGGAAGCCCATCATCTCCACCACGTAGCGGTTCATGGGCGCCGGCGTCCCGTCCACAAAGAGGTCCACCTTGGCGCTGAGGCCGTCGATGGCGCCCGCGTCCGCGCAGAGGCGGATGATGCGCTCGATATCGATGGCGTCGATGAGCTCCGGTTTCCCGGCCCGGAACAGCGCCGCCGCTCCCAGCCCGTAGGCGCCCCAGTTGGAGATGCACGCCGCGATGAGGCAGTCCACCCGCACGTTGCAGGCGATGGTTTCCCCGTGCTTGACGCAACGCTCCACGGTCTCGCGGATGTTGCCCATGCCGATCTCATTGCCGCCGTCGCCGATGCCGATGGTGAGGATGCCGTTTTCGGCCGCCACCTCGGTGAGCACATCCAGCTTGGCCACCAGGTGCGTGGGCACTTCCCGGCCGGAGACGTTGTAGTAGCGGCCGTCCTTGTTGCGGCCTGGCATCTCGATGGCGATCACCGCCGCGGGCCGCAGGGCCTCAAGCAGCGCCCGGGCCTGCTCCCGGGCTTCCGCCTCCTCGCAAGTGAAGGGCACGACCGCGGCGCACGCGGCCGCCGGCGGCCCCGGCTTGGAGCGCAGCGCCCGGTCCAGGTCGGTGACGATCAGGCCTGCGCCCCGCAGGGCGACTTCCGAGTAACGGATGAGCCGCCCGTCGGTGACGACGATGGGCACCACCTGAAACGCCTCTTCCAGCGCCCGGGCGAGGTACCCGGCGCCGGCGGGGCCGTCGTTTTCCGTTAGACCGTCGATCAGCCACGAGCGCGACGGAAAACCGGTGAGCAAGAGCACCCGGTCGCCGGGCTTGAGCCGCGCCTCGAGGGCGTCCACGGCGACGCCCACCAGCGGCGCGCCGGCTTGGGCGCGGGCCGCGGCGTACAGGTCCGTGATGGCCCCGCGGGCGGTGTAATCCACGCTGATCAGCTTGTCAATGCCTTCTGCAACGATGTCGTGGCGCACCGAGCAACGCTCCCCTTAGCTCTCAAATGCAGCCTCTTGGCTCTCGAATGCGGCGCGACCCGGACCGGTCTCGCTAGTCCAGGATCCGGTCCAGGGCTTCCATCA
>DATCKT010000258.1:0-22037 GCA_036562195.1 Limnochordales bacterium | reverse complement strand
CGGCAGCTTCCTCGGCGCTGTCAGCCAGATCGATCGCTTCATCGATCTCACCCTCGCTGGCGCCTGCAGCCCGCAGCCGCTCCACCAGCCGCCAAGCCGCCTCGGCGCGCTCGCGAGCGCGTTGGGCAGCCTCTTCCGCCGCCCGGGCCGAAGCCGCGGCCGCGTCCGCCACACCCTGCGCGGTCTCGGCGGCGCTGCGCGCTTCAGCCACCTGCTGCTCCAGAGCCGCCACGCGTGACTCCAAGGTGGCGAACAGCCGCTCCAACTCCGTGACGCGCACCCCGAGCAGCTCCAGCTCGCCCTGGAACTCGTTGGCCAGCGCAGCGATATGGCCCGCCAGCTCGTTGGCCCGGGCATCGATCAGAGCCCGCAGCGTGGCCTCATCGAGCAACTGGGCGATGGTCTCGGCAGCCGTCGACCCGAGCTCCTTCCGGAACTGGTCGGCGGCGATGGCGCGGATGGCGTCCTCAAGCTCCGGCGACAGCCGCACCACCGTCTCCACCGTGCCGTCCTCACGCGTCTGTTGGTCAACCACGATAGGCGGCCGGATCCCCGTCGCCCCCAGCGCTCCAGGCTCACCGGGCGCGCTCGGAATCCCCGCCCACGCCCGCAACTCCTGGATGGCCGCCCACAGGTCAGCGATCCTGTCATCCACAGTCGCGTGGATCTGGTCCTCCAGCAGCTGCTCCAAGCGAGCGAGGATACGAGCGAACACCATCGCCATTTCATAACGGGTGAACGTACGCTCACCACCGAACGTCCCATCGGGATAGCCCTCGACCAGGCCCGCCTCGGCCAGCGCCTGGACGGCCTCATAGGCCCAGTGGTCGCGGCTGACATCCCGGAAGGGAAGCACCTGACCGAACGCTGGCACCGCAACGGCCCATACCATTACGGCCGCCAGGGTCAGGGCCAGTCCTTTCTTGGTCATGTTCTTTCCCCCTCACGGTCGTCATCGCATCGGGTTCTCTCGCCGAAGCGTCCTTAGCGGACCAGCTCCCCAACCCCCGGCGTTGCCCGTCTTGTGAGTGTCCGTGTTTCCTCACCCGGGCCCAGCCGAGCCGGTCGGCCACCCGCGGACGCCGCCTCCCTCAGGCCGCGACGGTCCCGGACAGCCTCCCTCGTCACCTCCTTTCCGTCCGTCCGTTCAGCCAAAAGGGGGGCCAAACAGCCAGAGAAACCCTGAATCGCTTGATTCGAGGCGGCCCAACGAAATCCTGCTATACCTGGAAAGTTTCGTCACTGGGAAACGGCACAGTGATGCGCTTTTTGGCCGGGATTGCCATTGCGCCCGCTTGGCAGGAACGCGCCTCGTAGCGCCGGCGCCGCGGGCTCTTTACTCGGCGGGTTCCACTTCCAGCCGGATGCGCAGGGGCCACGCGGTGTTGTAGGTATCCGCGACTGCAACCGCTCTGACCCGGGCCGGCCCGTCCAGTTGCTCCACCTGGCTGAGGGTGTCGACAAATTCCTGCAGGCTGACGCCCTCGGACACGAAGCCCTCTTCGTCGGTGAGCATGCCGCGGGCGATGGCGGCGTCGTACACCGACTGCAGCAGCCGGATCAGCTCGTCGCGCACCAAACCGCTGGCACGGCCCTCGACGACCGTCTCGGCGATGACCTCGCCTTCCCGGTAGATCAGCTGTTCCTCTACCAGCGCCAGGTCGACCGTGAGGGGCTCGCCCACGGTCGTGTTGTAGAGGGAGACGACCCGCACCACCCAGCGCTGCGGCGAGCTGGCCAAAAGGCGCGCCACCGTTTCGAAGACGCCGTCCACCAATTGCAAAGCCGTGGGCGGCTGAGCGCCCGGAAGCCGCGCGCCCCGCTGCACGGCCACCAGATCGGCGCGTTCCAGTAGATCGAGCAGCCGCTCCTCCACTTCCTCCACCGGCCGGCCGCCTTCGATGACCGCGGCCAGCACGATGTCACCGGCCTGGAAAGCCAACTCGCCGCCCCGCACCAGGTCCAGCTGCCGGTTCGCGGCCCGCATCTCGGCTTCCAGGCGGGCGATCTCGGTTTCCATGTCGGCGATGCGGGCTTGCATCTCCTCGATGCGGCGCTGCAGCTCCTCGCCGATCTGTTGCAGGTTGGCCACCCGCTGGCGGGTAAACTCGAGGTTGTCCTCCGCTTCCTTGAGGTCGTTCACCACTTGCGCGTACTCTGCGCTGATGCGCTCCAGGCGCTCCTCCGCCAGCGCCAGCTCCAGGGTGGCCGCGTCCCGCTGGGCCTGGGTGCGCTCCAGCTCGGCCTGCTGGCGGCTCAGTTCCTCCACCACGCCCTCGTACTGCAGGCGGGTGGTGGCCAGCGCCTCCTGGATCTCCTGCATGCGGAACAGGGCCGTACGCACTTCCTCAGACGCAATGGAAAGCAGCGCGAGGCTCGCGGCGACGATGAGAATGCCCGTCGTGACGGTGATGATGATGGACGTGTGCTTCGGGCGCAGCCCAAACAAGGTCAACCGCTTGCGGCCGACCCGCATGCCGACCCGGTCGCCCAGGTAGGCGATGATGCCGCCCAGCACGATCAAGATTATGATCAACGGAAACCCGTACAACCGCCGTTCACCGTCCTCGGAGGCCGGCTCAGCGCCTCCCGGCGCGGATGAGCAGGGCGACGCCCGCCGCGCCGGGAACGGCGCTGGGCAGCCACGCGCCCACCGCGGGGTGCACGTGCCCCCCCTGGGCCAGCGCGGTGCCCAGGGTCATCAAAACGTAATAAACCAGGATGACCACCATGCTCAAGCCGAAGCCGGCCGAAGACGCGGAACGATGGGATCGCACCCCGAGGGGAGCGGCCAGCAGCGCGA
This sequence comes from Limnochordales bacterium, assembly GCA_036562195.1. Taxonomy (GTDB): domain Bacteria; phylum Bacillota; class Limnochordia; order Limnochordales; family ZCTH02-B6; genus ZCTH02-B6. The sequence continues at coordinate 19,234 of DATCKT010000258.1, read as the reverse complement.
AGACAAAGCTGGCGGCGGGAAGCGAGAAGCGCATATGCAACTGCAGCAAGTACTCGCGCAGATCGCTGCCGTGCGCGCCCATCACGCTGATGTGTTCGCGCAATTCCCGGATCGTCATTTCTTCAATCTTCTTCTGCGCCGCGACCACCTGTTCCGGGCGGTAGCCGACGGCGATGGGCTGCCGTCCCTCCCGAAAATCGACGGTCACCGCCGGCTCCCCGTCGTGAATGTGGATGACGCCGTCCTCCATCCACCACGAGTCGCGCTCCCACACCACGCGGCGCGCGTACGTGGTGCGGACGGGGCGTCCCTCCGCCAGCTCGACGACGGTGACGCCGCGCATGACCCGGGCCTGTCCGTCGTATTCCTGGGCGTAGAGGAAGCTCCGGAGCAGTCCCGCTTGGTACTCTCTGAGTATAACATTGCGCGTCACCACTGGCAATTGGCGGCCCTGAAGCTCCTCCACCAGCACCCGGCGGTAGGCGTAATTGGTCTGGGGCACCACCCATTCGTTCACGGCGAGGGTCAGCAAGAAGAACGTGAAGCCGACGCCGATGACCGGCGCCACGATTCGATACAGGCTCACGGTGCCCGCCTGCATGGCCACGACCTCGCTGTTGGCCGACAGCCGGCCGAGCGTCAACAGCCCGGCCAACAGCACCGCCATGGGAAAGGTGTACACGATGACCTGGGGCAGGCGCAGGGCCACCAAGCGCAGCGCCACGCCCAAGGGCGCATTGTAGTCGACGGCCATGCGCACCAGCTGCACCAGGTCGACGCTCAAAAACAGGCTGGTGAAGGCCAGCACCCCAAACAAAAAGGGGGCCCCCAGCTCCCGCAGGATGTACCGATCGAGGATCCTCACAGCCGGAACCTTTCTCCAAGATAGAATTTGCGGGCGACCGGGTCCGCCGCGATGGACGCCGCATCGCCGGAAACCAGGATCCGGCCGTCATGCATGATGTAGGCGCGGTCGGTGATGGCCAGCGTCTCCCGCACGTTGTGGTCCGTGACCAGCACCCCGATCCCCCGGCTGCGCAACAGCGCAATCACCTCCTGCAGATCGGCGACGGCGATGGGATCCACGCCGGCGAAGGGCTCGTCCAACAGCAAAAAGGACGGGTTGGCCGCCAAGGCGCGGGCGATTTCGGTGCGGCGCCGCTCCCCGCCGGACAACATGAACCCGTACTGGCGACGCACATGCCCGATGCGAAACTCCTCCAGCAGCTGCTCCAGCCGCTCGCGGCGCTGCTCCCGGGGCACGCCCACGGCCTCCAGGATGGCCAGCAAGTTGTCCTCCACCGTCAGGCGCCGAAACACGGAGGCCTCCTGGGCCAAGTAGCCGATGCCGAGGCGCGCCCGACGGTACATGGGCCAGCGGGTGATGTCCTGCCCGTCCAGCTCGATGCGCCCGCCGTCGGACCGCTCCAGCCCTACGATCATATAGAACGTTGTGGTCTTGCCGGCGCCGTTGGGTCCGAGGAGACCCACCACCTCGCCCCGGTCCACCCGCAGATCGACCCCGTCGACGACCCGCCGGCCGTGGTACGCCTTCACCAAACCTGTGGCCACAATGCTCACAAGAATCCAGGCCTCCCGTTGCCAAAGGGAGGTTCGGTGGTGAACGGGCGGGCACCTGCCGTGAAATGTTGGGCATGGGTGCCGGCCCGGCGCACGGCCTCGCTGAAGGCCCGGCAGGCCGCGCCCAGATCCCCGCCGCGCACGTGCGCGGCCACGACCGCCACCCCCTGGGCGCCGGCCTGCACCGCCGCGGCCGCCTCGTCGGGATGGCGCAGCCGCCCCGCGATCACGGGCACCGGCACGCTGCCGGCCACCGCCGCCACCGGGCCCGTATAGAGGATAAAGTCCGCCCCTTCGTCCACGGCCGCCCGGGCGTCGGCCGGCTCCTGGGCCAGAACCCCGACGATGGCATCCGGGCCGGCCAGCCGCCGGGCCAGGCCGGCGGGCATGTCCCCGGCCCCCAAAATGACGCCGTCGGCGCCGATGGCCAGCATCACATCCACCCGGCCCCCGATGATCAAGGGCACGCCGGATTTCCGGGTCACCTCGGCCAGGCGCTGGCCCACTTCCAGCTGGACGCGCGTCGACGCGGCGCGGCTCGCCCACTGCAGCACGGTGGCGCCCGCCTCAATGGCCGCCTGCGCCTGCTCCGCCGGCTCCCGGCGCGGTTTTCCGTCCTCCACCACCACGTACAACCGGTAATCGGCCTTGCCCACGTGGCCCACTCCCCTCAACGCAGCCGCTTGCCGATGATGGTTAAATACCGCGGATAGCCCGGCCGGGAACGATACCCCAGCACCTGGAAACCCAGGGACTGGTAGAAGCGGACCAGAAAGGGCAACACGGTGCGCACCTGGCCGCGCAGTTCCACCACCCCGCACTGGCGGGCCCGCTGCTCCATCCACCGCATCAGCGCCGCCCCGATGCCCTCACCCCGGTACTCGGGCAGCACCGCCAGGCGGGAGAGGGTCCAGCGGGGCTCGCCGTTGCCGTTGCGCTCGGGCGTGGACCGCACCGTGCCCACCGGCGTTGTGCCCAAAAAGGCCAGCGCGTGCGCGTGCCGCTTGGTGCGGATATCCACGGCGATGCTGGCCGGCGTGGATTGAAACACCTTCAGGGGAGGCATGACCTTGCCCCGGTAGGGGGCGTACGCTTCCATTAAGATACGGTGCACGATGGCCGCCTCACTCGGCCGGGCCAATCTGATCGTTACGTCCACCACTCGCCCCTCCCCCGACGGCGGCCAGCCATGGCCCCGCCCGGTACCAAACGCCCAGCCGGAGCGTACGCTATGGTACCGGACGGGAACGTAGTAACATATGACTCCGGCGGAAATCAGGTGAAGGCGCGATGGAACGAAGCGCAAAAGCCACACTGCTTCCCCACGGGGGCGGCGGCGCCGTCCTCATGCCGCCGGCGCTCTTGGCGCGGCTGGGGCTGCGGCCGGGCGAACAGGTGCTGTTGTGCACCCAAGCCCAGCGGGCGGCGGTACGCGTCGGGATGGCCGGCGCCTCGTTCCACGGGGCCGCCTCCGTCCCCGGGCGCGGCGCTCTGCTCCATGGGTCCGGGTCAGCGCTCCACGAAGCCGACTTCCCGCTCGCGGAGACCGGCTCGGCGCCGCCCGGCGCGGAGGGCTGGACCCAAGGCTCGGCCGGCCCGGGCGCCGATGTGGTGCTGGTCGACCCGGCCATCCTGCGGCGGCTGCACTTGCCTCCCCATTGGCCGCTTCGCCTGCGCCGCACGGCGGATGGTCGGCTGCACGTCGGTCCGTTCGTCGGGATCCTTTGCGAGCGCCAGGGGGCCGGGAGCCCCTACGGTCCACAGACGACCTTCTTCCGGCGCCTCATCCGCATCGGGCGCAGTCTCCATATGGCGGTGTACGTCTTCGCCCCCGGCGACGTGAACCGGGTCATGGGCGCGGTGGCGGGCTGGACGTGGGTTGACGGCCGCGGGTGGGTGCGCCGCCTGTTCCCGCTGCCCCACGTGCTGTACGACCGCGGCTTCGTCACGGGGCCGGTGCTGCGCCTGCAGCGCTGGCTGCGGACACGGCTGGGCGTGCAGCAGTTCAATTCCCTGGTGGGTTCCAAATGGTGGGTGTACCGGTTGATGGCCCGCCACCCGGACCTGCGGCCGTACCTCCCCGAAACCCGGGTGCTGCGCACCACGGCGGACCTGCTGATCATGCTGCGCCGCCACGGCACGGTCTACGTGAAAGCGGCGGGCGGCGGCAAGGGCATCGGGATCTGGGTCATCAGCGCCGACGGGCGCGGCACGTTCAGCTACCGCTATACGGACGCCCAGACCCGTATCCACCGGGGACGCACCGGGAACCCCGCGGCCATCGTCCGCCACCTGTTGAGCAAGCCGCGCCAGCCGTGGCTCATCCAGCCCCGGGTCGACCTGGCCCGCTGGCGGGGGCGGATCTTTGACGTCCGCGTGCTGGTGCAGCGGGACGGGCGCGGGCAGTGGCACATCACCGGCACCGGCGCCCGCATCGGCCGGCCGGGCAGCATCATCTCCAACTTGTACGGCGGCGGCGACGCGCTGCCCCTGGAGCCGGTGCTGACGGAAAGCCTCGGCCTTACGCCGCAAGAAGCCGCGGCCTTGCGGCGCCGGGTGGAAGAGATCGCGCTGCGGGTGGCGCAGGAGATCGACCGGGCGTGCCGCCGCACGGGCCATGTGGGCGAGCTGGGCATCGACATCGGCATCGACCGTTCGGGCCGGCTGTGGTTCTTTGAAGCCAACTCCCGCACGGGCCGCAACCTGTTCCGTCAAGCCGGGCTGCGGGAAAGCAGCCGGCTCGCGGACCGGCGGCCGCTGGAATTCGCCCTGCACTTAGCGGGCTTCGGGCCGGAGCGTGCCGGTATGGCGGAGGCCTTCGCGTAACCCCTGAACGTAGGCGTGATGCAGCACCAGGCGCAACACGGGCCGCAGGAGCACCTGCGCGCGGCGCGCCTCCGCCCACGCGACCAACCGCCGGAAGCGGGGCCCGTCGGCCCACTCCACCGGAAAAAGCAGCCGGTCCAGCCACAAAACGGGCGCCACTAGCCCCAGTCGTCCCCGCGCCCGCCACGAGGGGCGTTTACGGTAGTACACGACCCCGGCGCGGCCCCGGGCGCGCGCCTGCTCCCGGAGGCCGTCCAACTCGGCCGCGGCCACGGGCGGCAGGTAACGGTAGCCGGAGGCCCGGGGTTCCCGGACAGGCAAAAGGCCCATGGCCCGCAGCCGATCGTACAGCTCCACCAGTTCCCAGCCCTCTTCCCGCATGGCCTCGTCAAACATGCCCGCTTCCTCCACGTACATGCGGGCCACCGACAGGTTGCCGGTCGTGCACCAGGCGGTCAACGCCGCCATGGGCCCCGGCACGCCCCGGCGCGGGGCGTCCATGGCCGTCACGGGCAGCACAGGCCCCTGCACCATCCGCCGCGGGCGCTCGTGGGCCCGCACGTGCGCCGCGACGAAGTCGCGGCCGGCGGCGATGTCGCTGTCGAGGAAGATGATCAAGCCGCTGGCGGCCGCCCGCACGCCGGCGTTCAAGGCCGCCCCGCGGCCCCGGTGCAGCCGGCGCACGTACTGTACCTGGTAGGGGAGATCAAGAGAAAAGACCATCTGCCGGGTATCGTCGCTGGACCCGTCATCCACCACCACCACCTCGTAGCGGCTGGTGGGAAACGTCTGGTCGGCCAGCGACAGGAGGGTGCGGCGCAACAGATCCCGCCGGTTGTGGCTGGGAATGAGCACGCTGGCCGCAAGCCTTTCGGTCATAGACCGCTATCGTCCTCCCACAGGCGGACGATGTCGGCCGCCATGCGCCGCGCGGCACCGGGCGGGCCCATCCGTCCCCGCCCCACGGCCCCCATGTGGGCCCGCCGGCTTTCGTCCTGCAGAATGGCGGCCGCCTCCGCCGCCACCGCGTGCGGATCGGGCGGAACGACAGCCAGTGCGTCGCCCAGCAGCCGTTTCTGCGCGCGCAGAAACCGGGGACCAAACTGCACGCCGGGGCCGGGAAAGGCCACCACCGGCTTGCCCAGACCGGCCGCCTGCTCGTTGGCGGTGCCGGCGAGGCCGATGACCACGTCGGCCGCGCAGAGCACGTCGCCGAACACGCCCCGTGTCAGGCGCAAGCGGGCCCCCTGCTTGCCGAAATCCCGAAAGCCAAGGGCCGCCGGAAGTTGGGCCGGCATGGGCGTCCAGCCTTTTTCGAGCAATACGGCCGCGGCCCGGTCCATCCTTAAGCCGGGGGCCAAGGGAACCAGACCCACCAGTTGCGTCCCGCCGGCCTTCCGGGGAAGAGTCAGGGCCAGCCGTTCCAGGCAGTGGGCGAGGGAGCCCAGGTTCACGTAGGCGTCGGTGCGGCTGCCGGGCAAAAGCGCCACCACCGGGCCTTCGCCCGGAGCCACGGGGGTTTGGCCGGTCACGTCCAGCGCGTCCATCATCAGGTTTCCCTGCCACGCAGCGGGGACCCCGAACCGGCGCAGCTCGGCCGCGGTGGGCTCGTCGCGGGTGAACACGCGCCGGCAGCGGCGCCGCATCCAGAGAGCTTCCAGGCGGGAGTGGCCGTGGATATAGGCGGACTTGGCCGTGGCCACCAGGATCAGCGGCCGGCCGGGCAGGCAGCGGCCGGTCACCCACCCGGCGAACGTGTCCCCCACGGCGATGGCCCAGTCCACCCACGAAGCCTGCGCCCGCAGGAAGCCCATCTGCCGCCGGAACTGGCCAATGAGCCCCGCGCGCAGATCCCGCCAGACCGCGTCCCAGGTCGGCCGGACCAGCCCACCGGAGGGAACGTGCACCCGCGGGCCGGCCACGGCCAGTCCCGCCTCCGCCAGCAGCCGCCCCTCGCCCACCAGCGGCAGCGCCCGCAGGCGCAACGCCGGCCGCCGCTCCGTGAGCGCCCCGGCGAGGCAAAGCGCCAGACGGTCTTCGCCGTGCCCGTTGGTGACCAGCAAGACGTTCATTGCGGCTCACCGGACGGTCGGCTGCCACTCCCATCCGTCCGGCGGGCGGCGCGCCCGCCGCTCAGGGCCACCGCGTGCAGCCGGGCCGCGATGCGCTGCGCCGCGCCCGGCGGTCCCATCACCCGCCGCAGTTCGGCCCGCATGGCGGCCCTGGCCTTGGCGTCCGCGAGCAGGCGCGCCGCTTCCAGCGCCACGTCCTCGGGCCGCAGCACCCCCCGCACCTCCGGGACGATGGCCCGGCCCGCCTTCCGGTTGGGCAGGGCGATGAAGCGCACCCGCTCGTTGGCGCGAAACACCACCGCCCGCTTCCAGCGCTTGCCCACCAGCGGGATGCGCGGCAGGTAATTGACCAGGCCCGGCAGGGGGATGGTTTCCGCCAGATTGAGGGGCGCCGCCACCACCATCGGCACGCCCAGCACCGCCATCTCCGCCGTGTTGCTGCCGGGAACGGTCAGGGCCAAGTCGGCCACCTGGAGGACGTCATGGGCGGCGCCCCGCAAGGCCGGCACCACCAGGCCCCGCTCCGTGACGGCCCGCCACCGCTCCCCGGGCGGGTTGTCCTCGGCGGCCAGCGTCACCCGCGTGCCGCCCAGCGCCGGCACCGGCACGCCGTCCAACTCCTGGGGCGGCACGAAAGGCGCGAGGCTGATGACGAACTGCAGCTCCCGGCGGCCTTCCCAGAGAATCTCCGCCACCCGCATGAAAAACGGCAGCAGCTGCTGCAGCTCAAAGGGCCGGCTGCCGGGAAACACGGCGACCACCGGCCGCGCGGGGTCAAGGCCCAAGGCTGCCCGGACCGCTTCGGGGTTCCGCTGGGGACGCACCGCATCCACCATCAGGTCGCCGACCACCTGCACCCGCTCCGGCGGCGCCCCCCGGCGCAGCACGCGGCCCCGGGCCCCCTCGTCGGGGACGAAGATCTCCCGGAAGCCCCGGCTCAAGGAACTGCCCCGCTCCATGTACGCGAGGGGCGGCAATCCCAGCCGCCGCGCCAGCCACAGGGCGTGGATCGGATCCCCGCCCAAAAAGAGCAGCGCGCCCCGCCGGTCAAAGCCGCGCAAGGCGGGGAACGCCATCGCCTGCCGCCAGTACTGGCCGGGGCCGAACACCCGGTCCACTTCGGGCATGGAGGCGACCACGGACGCCTCGGCGCCCGTCGCGAAGGCGCACGGCACCAGGAACACGGTGATCCGGGCCGTGGGTGCTTCCTGCCGCAGGGCCCGCACCACCGGCGCGAGCCAAGTGGATACCTCCCCCGGGCTGTTGGCTGTCAAGACGAATTCCATCAGCTCGCCCCCGCCGCCGGGCGGACGCGCTCTAAAACAGCCGCGGCCGCCCGCGCGACGGCGCCCCCCTCTCCGAGCTGCACCCGCACCTGCCGGAGCTGCTCCCGGACCGCCGCGTGCCGCTCCGGTTTCAGCAAAGCCAGCAGCTCCCGGGCCAGGTTCTCGCCGGTCACCTGGTCCTGGATGACCTCGGGTACGGCCTGACGGCCCAGCACGATGTTGGGCATGGCGAAATACGGGATCTTCACCAGCCGGCGAATCAACCAGTACGTGAGGCCCGACACCCGATAACACGCCACGTGGGGCAAGCCCATGAGGGCGGCTTCCAGCGTCGCGGTGCCCATGCTGATGATGGCCGCGTCCGCGGCGTGGAGGACGTCTAAGGTCCGCCCCTCCAGCACCGTCACGGGCACCCCGCCGGCCCGCACCAGGCGATCCACCTCGTCCCGGCGCAGCGTGTACGCCATGGGCAGCACGAACTTCACCCCGGGGCGCCGCTCGGCAATGATGCGGGCCGCCGCCAGCATGGGCACCAGCAGCTGGTTCAGCTCCTGGCGGCGGCTGCCCGGCAACAGGCCGATGAGCTCCTGCCCCGGCCCCACTCCCAGCTCGGCCCGGATCTCCTCCCGGCCCGCCGACGGATGCACCCGATCGAGCAGCGGGTGACCGACGAACACCACGCGGGCCCCCGCCTGGCGATACACTTCCGCTTCAAACGGAAACACGGCCAGGATCGTGGCGCCCAGCCGCGCCAGCCGGTCGGCCCGGCCCCGTCCCCAGGCCCATGCGGACGGGCTGAAGTAGTACAGCACCGGGATGCCTTTGCGGTGGGCCAAGGCCGCGAGGCGCAGGTTGAAGCCGGGGAAGTCGATGCAGACCACCCCGTCGGGCCTGCGCTCGTCCATGGCTTCGCTCAACAGCGCCAGCACCCGCCGGAAGACGTTGACGGTGCGCAGCGCCTCCGTGACGCCGACCGTGCTGAGGCTCGTTGGATTGAAGAGCACCTCGACGCCGGCGGCCTCCATCATGGTCCCGCCCATGCCAAACAGCTGGATCCCGGGCGCCTGTGCCTGCAGGGCGCGCGCCAGGTCCGCACCGTGCAGGTCCCCGGACGCTTCGCCCGCGGAGATCAATAGGCGCGTCACCGCGGCTCGTCCCCTGCCACGGCCACCAGGGCGATGCCCAGCTCCTCCACTTGCCGCCGGACGGCGTCCGGTTCCAGCAAGAGCAGGGTGCGGGCCCCTTCTACGGCCAGCACGCCGGCCCGGACACCGGCCAGGGCGGCGATGGTCTCCTCCCCGATGGCCGGCAGTTCGAACGCGAGCCCATGCCGCCCCTTGACCTTGACCACGACCGCGCCGGGCCCGCCCAATTGCCCCCCGCGGCGGATGGCCGCGTCGGTCCCTTCGGCGGCTTCGATGGCCAGCACGATACCGTTCTTGACCACCACCGTCTGCCCCGCGTCCACCTCATCCGCCAAAAGGCGCGCCACCCGGTACCCGTAGCGCACGTCGGCCTCTTCCTGGGGGGTGAGGGGGCGCCCCACGGCGAAACCGCACGGGACGATGAACTCCGCCAAGAGCTCCCACTGGGGCCGCACCGTCAGCCCCCTGCGGGCCAGGTCGGCCACGAACGCTTCGATGAGGGCGTGATCCCCGCGGCCCGTCCCGGCGGCCAGCACCTCCCGGGCCGACCCGTCCAGGCGATCGCTGTAGAGGAAGGTCTTGGGCAGCTTGCCCATCACGTACAGTTCCTGTACGCCCCGCTCCAGCATGGCGGCCACGATGCGGGCGTACTCCCCCGCGGCCATGGGCTGGCACTCGGCCCCGGCCTCGGCCAGGGCCACGCACAGCGGATCGTCCGGCGGCGGCGCCTGGTGTGCGGCCGCGGGCGCCCTGTCGCCCGCGACCGGGACGGCAAACACGCGCCAGCCCCGGGCCCGAGCCGCCCGGACGCCGGCGACGGGCACCCGCCCCGCCCCGGCGATGATCCCGACCGTTTTCACCGGCAAATCCCCCGCTCGGAGGCGAGGACGAACTCCACGAAGTGATCCCGCTCCGGCGACGGCGGCACATGGTCCCGGATGGCCGTCACGGCCTCCTGCACATTGCGGCTGTCCCGGTACAACAAGCGGAAAGCCCGCTTCAGCTCCGTGCGGCGCTCAGGGCTAAGACCGGCCCGCTCCAGGCCCACGGTGTTCAGTCCCCGCACCTGAGCCGGGTTGCCGGCCACCAGCACAAAGGGCGGCACGTCCATGGTCACCCGGGTCATGCCGCCCACCATGGCCAACCGGCCGATGCGCACGAACTGGTGCACGCCGGACATGCCCCCGATCACCGCCTGGTCCTCAACCACCACCATGCCCGACAGGCCCACGTTTTGGGTCAACGTGACGCGGTTTCCGATGATGCAGTCGTGGCCGATGTGCACCATGGCCATGATGTAGTTGTCGTCGCCGATGCGGGTCGTTCCCCGGCCGGAGGCGGTGCCGCGGCTGATGGTCACATACGCCCCGATCCAGTTGCGGTCGCCGACGATCAGCTGGGTCGGCTCGCCCTTGTACTTAAGGTCCTGGGGTTCCATGCCCAGAATCGACCCGGCGCCGACCACATTGTCCCGGCCCAGCACCGTGCCGGCGTAAACCACCACATGGGGCCCCAGGCGCGTGCCGGCCCCGATCTCCACCCCGGCTTCCACGATGCAGTACGGCCCGATGACGACGCCCGGCCCGATGCGGGCTTCCGGATCCACGATGGCCGTCGGATGAATGGTCGCCTCGCCCGTCGGTGTATCCTCCGCCACGGCTTACACCCGCCCCCACGTAAACATCAACTCGGCCTCCGCCACCAGCTGGCCGTCTACCGTAGCCTTGGCCTCGATCTTGCCGACCAATCCCCGCACCCGCTGCACCGTCGCTTCGATGCGCAGCTGATCTCCGGGCACCACCGGCCGGCGAAAGCGGGCGTTGTCCACCCCGGTGAACAAGGGCACCCTGGCGTCGGGGCCGAGAGCCTGGGGCCCTTCCTCCGGCAGCAGGCAGATGCCGCCCACCTGCGCCATGGCTTCCAGGATCAAAACGCCGGGCAGGATCGGCATGTCCGGGTAGTGACCCGTGAACACGGGATCGGTAATGGTCACATTCTTGATGCCCACCGCCCGCCGCCCGCGCTCGAGCTCCACGATCCGGTCCACCATCAGCATGGGAAACCGGTGGGGCAAAAGGCGCATGATCTCTCGTACATCCATCTTGTCCACTCCCGTCCCAGATTCCGCCCGCACCACTGCGGCGGACGCGGTCCCGAACCGTCCCTATTCCTCCGGCACCCCACCCAGCTGCAGGCTGGAGGAGTCGCCGATGTTGAGGCGGGTGAACGTGCCCCGCACCATGGCCCGGTGGCCGATGAGCGATCCTTCCAACAGGCTGTCGGATACGACGGCGCCTTCGTTGATGATGCTGTCGCGCACGATGGCGTGGGAGATCTCCGCGCCGGCGGCCACAGACACATACGGCCCGATGACGGAGTGGATGATCCGGGCGCCTTCCTCAATGACCACCGGCGGGATAAGAATGCTTCCCGGAATCTCCGCGACCGGCGGGTTCGCCAGCGCCAGGAGGTCCCGGTTGGTCTGGAGCAGCGTCGCGGGGTTGCCGCAGTCCCACCAGTTGTCCACCGGGAACGTGTACAAGGGCTCACCCCGCTCGATCATGCGCTGCAGGCCGTCGGTCAACTGGTACTCGCCCTTGACCCGGATGTCCTCCTCCACGATCTGGCGGAGGCAATCGAACAGCAGGCCGCTGTGGCGGATGTAATAGATGCCGACCACCGCCAGGTCGCTGGGGGGATCGGCCGGTTTTTCCACGAGCCGCCGCACCCGGTTGCCCGCCAGCTCGACGACGCCGAACTGGCGCGGGTCCGCCACCCGCCGGACGCCGATGGTGCTGTGGCCGCTTTGCAGCGCAGCCCGCAGATCGGCCTGGAAGATGGTGTCCCCCAGGACGATGAGCACCGGTTCATCGGGGGACAAAGCCTCCCGGGCCATGTAGACGGCGTGCCCGAGGCCCTTGCGTTCCGGCTGCTCGATGGCGGTCACCTTGAACTGGGGGTAGGCGGTGCGCACGTACTCTGCGACCCGTTCGCCCCACTGGCCGACGATGAGCACCACTTCGTCCACGTCCACGGGCAGCAGGCGGTCCAGGATGTGGCCGAGGATGGGTTTGCCTGCCACATGGACCAGAGCCTTGGGTTGGGTGTGGGTATGGGGCCGCAGGCGAGTGCCGACTCCCGCCACCGGTAAAATGGCTTTCATGCCCAGTTTTGCGCCTCCTCCTTGAACTCCGCCACGAGCCGCCGCGCCAGCGCGGCGTGCAGGGCGTGTCCGGAACGCACGGCGATGATGTGGGCCTGGACCCTGCCCACCAGCGCCAAATCGCCCACGATGTCCAGGATCTTGTGCCGCGCCACCTCGTTGGGAAACCGCTGCGGCGTCACGAGCTCCCGCTCCCCGACGACGACCGCGCTTTCCAGCGTCGCGCCCAGGGCCAGGCCTCGCCGCCGCAGGGCTTCCACCTCCGCGAGCCAGCCCACGGTGCGGGCCGGTGCGATTTCGGCCGCGAACGTCTCCGGATCGATGGTGTACTCGGCGAACTGGGTGCCCAGCGCGGGGTGATCCGATACGAACACGTACGTGACCCGCAGCCGGTCGGCCGGCAGCGCGACGATGTGCGCGTCGCCGTAGGACGCCGCCACCGGGCGGGTGACCCGCCGCACGCGCCGGGGGGCCTCCAGCGTCACCACGCCGGCGGACCGGATGAGATCCACAAAGGCGGCCGCCGCACCGTCGGCCAAGGGAGGCTCGGGGCCGTCCACCTGCACCAGGGCGTTGTCCACACCCATGCCGGCCAGGGCCGCCATGACATGTTCGACCGTCTGGACGCGAGCCTCTCCCAAGCCCAGGGTGGTCGCCCGCTGGGTGTCCACCACATGCTCCACCGCGGCGGGCACCACGGGCTGGCCGTCCAGGTCCGCCCGCTGCCAGCGGACGCCGGCGTCCGCCGGCGCCGGCAGCAGGGTGAGCCGGCACGGCCGGCCGCTGTGCAGCCCCGTGCCCGTCATGGACACCGGGCGGCCCAGCGTCGTCTGCCACTCCATGGGGCACGCTCCTTCCCGAGACAGGTTCGCCTTCTGGGGCTCATTCCCTCTCTCGTGGCACAGGCGGTGTTTCAGGATGCCAGGAGGCGGGCGTAGCGGCGGGCAATGGGCGTCCGGGGAGCGCCAAACACGCGCGCGGGCGGGCCCTCGTCCACCACGGCACCCTGCTCCAGCAGCACGACTCGATCCGCCGCCCGCAATGCGAAACGGACTTCGTGGGTGACCACCAGCATGCCCGTGCTGCGGGTGCGGGCCAGGTCCTCCATGACGTCCAGCACTTCGGAAACCAGGATCGGATCCAGCGCCGCCGTGGGCTCGTCCCACAACATGAGGCGGGGCTGCAGAGCCAGCGCCCGGGCGATGGCCACCCGCTGCCGCTGGCCCCCCGACAGCTGGGCCGGCCGTAGCCCCTCCTCGGCGGAAAGCTGCACCCGGGCCAAGGCCGCGCGCGCCCGGGCCACCGCCTCGTCCCGGGGCACGCCGCCCAGGACGAGGCCCAGCAGCACGTTGTCCAGCACGGTCAAGCGTTCAATGAGGTGGAAGTGTTGAAACACAAACCCGATCTGGCGCCGGAGCGCGCGCACCTCCTCGGGTCCCATGGGCCCGATGGGCGCGCCGTCGAAGTAAATCTCGCCCGCGTCCCACGGCGTCAAGCGGTGGATGCACCGAAGGAGAGTCGATTTCCCGCAGCCGCTGGGACCCATGACGACCACCGTTTCCCCGGCGGCCACGGTCAGGTTGACGCCCGCCAGCGCGACCCGCCGGCCGTAGGCCTTGTGCAGGTTCTCCACGCGCAATAGCATCCCGTCACCTCCCCCCAGCCGGCACCGAGCCGAACCGCCCTCACCGGAACTCCCGCCGCCAGCGGTTGACCAGGGACAGGAGCCCCGGCCGGCCCGTGGGCACCACGATCTCCCGCAGGATTTGACCGCCCGACAGCCCCAGGGACTGTCCGGCGAGGATTTCATCCGCGGAGACGGGGCTGAGCCGCTCTGCGAGCACAGCGGTGGCCAGGCCCAGGAGCGCCCCAATCGCGGCGGCTGTTCCGGGCCCGATAAAGGGGATGCCGGCGCGGCTCAGCCAATACATCCCGCCGGCCAGCAATGCGCCCACGGCGGCACCCAGCCCCTTGACCGCGCGGTCGGGCACGGGGAAGCGCTTCAAGCCTGCGAGGACGGTGGCGTGATCCAAGATGAGGGCCATCGCGGTCGCAAGCAGCGCCAAAAGACCGGCCACCGAACGGCGCACGTCCGCGAGCAGCTCCATCACCATCGAGCGCGGGCTCGGGCTGACCGCGCCCGCGCTGGTGGTAATGACCGTGGCGTCATGTCCCGTGGCCTCCCGCACCAGCCGCTCCAATTCGCCCGCGGAGACGCCTTTGTCCACCAGCAGTTCCAGGCGCGCCCCCCGTCCGCCGCCGGTCACCCCATCCACCGCCTGCAGCAGCCGGGTCAGTTCGTCGTCCCGCAGCTCCGCCAGGCGGCGCTGGATGGCCGTCCACCGCGCCAGCCATTCCCCCGCGCCGGCGCCGTCGATGGCCTCCGCCCGCTCCGCCAGCGCCACAAGCGCGGCCTGCAGCTCTTGGAGCTGGGCCAGGGGCGGCTCCGCCGCCGAACCGGACGTGCCCGGGGAGGTGGAGCCGGCCGCCGGGCTGTCCACCGGAACGCCGCCGGCCTCGGTGGCCGCGTCAGCAGCTGCGTCGCCGGCCGCGGCTTGGGCGCGCGCCGTGCGCATGAGCGCGGACAGGGCCACACCCAGCAGGGCTTCCCGCACGGCGGCGGCGCCGTCGCCTGAGCGCAGCGCCCGCACCAGGCGCTCGGCGCGGGCTTGGGTCGCCGCTTGGTAGCCTTCGGGCGCCAGGAGAGCCATCAGGTCTCCCAGGCGGTTTGCCGCCTCCCGGGCCGTCGCGCCCAGCTGCTGCAGCTGTTGGGCCAGCTGCGCCTCCAAGCCGGGCGCAAGGCGCGGCCCTTCGATGACGGCTATACCGGCGGGTGGGCCCACGACCCCGTCCACGAGGCGATAGGCCGGCTGGCCGGCTCCCGGTGCCGCTCCGCCCGGCGCCCCGCCGCCCTGCGACGCCGCGTCCTCCGGCGCAGCCGCGGCAGGCGCGGTCTCAGGTTGGGCCTCCTCGCTTTCCGCCGCGTCGCCGTGGATGATCATCCCGATGGCGGCGCCGGTGGACCGCTGGGCAACCTCCACGATGAGGTGATCCGGATCCGGCGGCAGGCCGGGTACCGGCGGTTCGGCCGCCTCGCCCTGCAGCACGAGCCGGTCCCCCACCGCCAACTCCGGGCCGTCGGGCAAGGGCGCGATCCGGACCCGGGCTGCGGCCGCGGCCAAGAGGTCCCGCACCGCCGCCAAGGAGGACCACGACCCGCCCGTCGCCTCGGCCCCGGTCACGGCCGCAACGCTGTCATGGCCCAGCGCGGCCCGCAGGGCATCCACCAACTGTGCCGCATCCACCGGACCGGCGTCTTCGGGAAAGCGCACCTCCGCCACTTGCCGCCCCGCCAGCAACGCCGAGAGGGCCGCCGCCACCCCGCGCCGCGCCTCGATGCTCTCCAATAGGACGGTGACGCTGGATCCGTGCCGCACGGCCAGCCGCACGCCGTCCAAGGCGGCCGCTTCCCGGGCCACCAGGTCTTGAACGCCCGGGCGCAGCCCGCTCACCGTCAGGCTGGGTTCCAGCAGCCACATGTAGCCGTTGAAGCCGGGCACCTCCTCGAGCAGCGAGGCCAAGTCTTCCAAGACTTCCTGCTGAAGCAACTCGTCGGGCACCGCCAGCAGGAAGTTGCTGTTGCCGGCGACGGTCACCCCTTCCCGCACCGTGACCTGAGGATAGCGATCGGCCACAAGCCGCGGCAGCTCCCGGGCCGCGGCCACCCGGTAGTCCTGGCGGACGTGCACGATCAGCTGGTACTGCCCCACCGTGCCCAGCAGCCCGCTGGCCGCGTCGTCCAGCGCGGCGTCCAGGGCGTAGGCCGCGCCGGCGGCGACACCCGCGCCGAGGACGATCGTGGCCAGCACCACGAGGGCATATTCCCGCCAAAAGGGTTCGCGAAAAAGGGACATGGAGGCGGAACCAGCCTTCCGAGATTGCTCCGGGTCCACGCCGGGCACACGCCCCGCGACCGCGCGTCCCGCAACGACGGGGATCCACGGCCATGGGCACGGGTCGCCGCCCGCGCGGCGATTATAACATATAGTTATGAACGGCTGGACATGGAGTTGGTGGCAGGGGGGGCAGAGGCTGGCTGCCCCCCCAGGCGGCGTTCGCGGCCCTTGTGGGACTTACTCTTCCGGCCCCGGCAGGCGCGCCGCGCTGCGGCCGACGGAAAAGAGGGCCTCGCTGCGGGTGTTATGAACAACGAAGTCCGTGCTGATCTCCCGGTCCCCGTCGTTCAGATGTACGGCGCCCATGAGGACCAGGACGGCGTCGTCGGGCAGGAACTCCGCGAGCACGGTTTCGACCGCCGCCCCGGCGCGCCGGGCACGCAGCTCTTCTTCGATGAAGGCCTGCAGGAGCGCATAGTCGCCGTAGTGCATCTCTTCGGCGCTGCCGCGCAGCTGATCCCGCGTGAAACGCACATGCCCGCGGGCGAAGGCGGTTTCATTGTCCAAATCCAGCTCCACGTAGTCGGCAAAGAGCTCGAGCGGCTCATCCCCTTCGTCCACCAGCTCCACGTCGCCGGTCGCCACGGCCCGGCGTTGCTCTTCGTCATACTCCAGCTGGTTGGACCAGACAACCCGCTGCCGGTGCCGCACCACGTTGCGGCCCAGCACCCGCACCACGTCCCGGCCCTCGGCGCGGCTCACGAGCAGCAGGGCGTCTTCGTCCAGGATCTCCATGATGATCTGGTCTTCCGGGTCGCCGCCGGCGTCGCTCGTCTCCGCTTGGGCCAAGGCCTGACCGCCCGCAGCCACAAGAAGCAAGGCCAGCGCCAACGCCGGGCCCCCCACGATCCGCCACAGGTTCGCCATCCTGCCAAACCCTCCCTCAGGGAGCGGGGCGCTCCCCAACTCGCCGTCCGCCTGGACGGCCGCTTTCCGTTTCCCTGTCCCTGCAGGCTCGGCGACCGCCCCCCGGGGCCGGGACCGGCGGCGTCGACCACCGCGTCATGGACTGCCCGGCCGGGCGCCGCCGAGCACCAGCCGCACCCGCCCTGGGCCGTACCCTTCCAGGCGTTCTTCCGCCAGCCAATAGACGACCTCCGGCATCTCGATGCGGCCGCCGCCGGCCCGCTCGATCTCCACGTCGCCCCGCAGGTAGACCACTTCGTCCGCCAGATCGGCCTCCATGGAAGCCGCCCGGATCAGGTCCTCGCCGGTGCTGAGCTCCACCGGCCCGGGGGAAACCACCCGCTCCTGCGCCGCCCGCCACTCCAACTGGTCCGTGCGCAGCTCCACTCGCCCTTCATAGACCAGCACCACGTCGCCGCTGAGCACCAGGTCGTTGGACTCCCGGTGCCAGCGGCCCTGGCGGGCGGTGAAGGTGACAAACACTTCCCCTTCCCGGTACAGCATGCCGTGGTCGATGGCTTCGATCCGGATCCAGTCGCCGTCGTCGGCGATGGCGCCCGCGTCCAGCTCAAACTGGCGGTCGCCCTGTCGCCGGCCCACAACCCGGGTGGACACTAGCTGCGGGCGCGAGTCGTCAGCCACAGGCACCAGCGCGGGCGCGGGTTCCTCGGCCTGGCGCCACACCAGCAGCCCCGCGACGGCCGCGACGGTCACCAGCACCGCCGCCGCCCAGCGTCGCTTGTTGCCTAACTGTTTCCACCCCACCGGGTGCGACCCCTCCGTCCGGCCCCGTCACCTGCGCTCGCTCGGCGACCCCGCTCGGCGCCTGGCGGTCACCGCCTGGCACCGGCGGCCGGCGGCCGTCCGCCGCCCGCCCGCTGCCCGGGCGCCGGCCGCATCATGGGTTTACAGATCCAACAGCTCCGACAAGGCGTCGGACTCGAACATCAACTTGTCCTGGGCCGCTCCCACCGCCACACGGCTCATCGGGAACGCAGTGATGTTGTACTCCAACCACACTTCGCCCTGCTTGTGGTCGTAGCGCACGCGGATCTCGCGGCATTCCTCGTCGTGGGCGATGAAGATCTCGCTGCGGGGGAACGAGCCGGTGGTGGCGCTGTAGATGGCCGTCAAACCGGCCTTCCAGCCTCCGGAGAACGCCATCTCCAGCTGAGCGTCCACCCGCTCCAGCTCCCTTTCGGCCACATTGTACTGCCCGCCTAAGCGCACTATCCATCCCTCGGCAGGCTGCCAGTCCATGGTGGCCACCACCTGCTGCCAGCTGCTGGTGGGCAAGTCGTAGGAAGCCGCGCCTCGCAGCGTCAGGCGGCTGGTCAACCGGATGGTCGCGTTGAGGGCCAAGGGGTTCCAGCGCTGGGTGCGCAAATTGTAGCCGCCGCTCAAGGAAGCCGTGACGGAAGGGCTGCGCCAGGACAGGCGCGCCGACAGCGTGGATGCGGGCGTCACCTCGTCAAACCGGAAGGGCGTGCCGCCCCAAGCCTCCCGATACGTGTGCTGGAGGGTCACCCCGAGAGGCCGCGTCAGCTGCCAGTTGAAGGCGGTGCGGGTTTCCAGGCTCAACTGCCTCTCACCCGTGCTGTACATCCGCCCCAGAAGCGATCCGCTGGCCGACGCCACCGCCCCGTCCCCCAGCCGCAGCGTGCGGATGGGCACGCCGACGCGCGCTTCCCCCCGCCACGCCTCGGTGCCCTTGGGCTCTTCTTTGAGCCGCGCGGCCCCGGCCATGATGTCAAGGCCGGCGATGGCCCGCGTCCTGAGGGTGACCTCCGGCAGGCGGCTGACGTGGGTCCAAGGGGCCGTAAAATTTTTGTCTTCCTCCTTCAAATCGGGGTGAACCTGCTGCTCCAGGCGCACGCTCAACGTGTAGTGGGCCGTCGTCCGGCGCAGCTCGGCGTCGTACCCAAACCACCGGCGCTGGGCGGCCGGCGTCTCGTGCCGGTACCCCTCCGCCCGCAGGAAAAGATCCCAGTTGCCGCCCAACGAGCGGCGCAGTTCTCCGCTGCCCGTCAGGTGCGTCAACGGGTCGAGGCCCTCCACCACCCGGTACTCCAGCTGACCCCGGGTCGCACCCGGCCCGCTCGTCTGGTCCAGGTTCAGTTTGGCCCGCACTTCCTCCCGTTCCAACCCGGAAAGCCCGGTGGAGAAGTCGTATCCCAGGCTCGTGTCCAGCTGCCAGCGATCCAGCCGCCACTCCCGCTCCCACCCCAGGCTGCCGTCCAACCCGCCGCTCGTGTTGCCGACGCCGTAAATGAGCACCGTGCCCCGGCCCGTATCGTCG